>JANLSF010000657.1:0-35861 GCA_031362285.1 Gemmatimonadota bacterium
CTGCGCAGGCGGCCGAAGAGCAGCACCTCCCGTATCGGCCCGGTTCGGCTGGAAGCATGTGATCGAACGCAGAGTAGAGGAGTCCGCTCGGCGCGCTCTTCTCTTCTCCCGCTCATGAGCGGAGGCGTGACGAACTTGAGGGCTGCGCTCCAAGGATTCGGCATACCAATCTGCATGGGGCTTATCCGTCCGGGTTCAGTCACGACCCATATCCCCCCACACATTGTGGATCCAGGTCCCGCCCGGTGCTCCCGCGCGGAGCAGGCTCGCCCGCAGCCGCGTGACGTGCGAATCGACCGTGCGGGTCCGTCCCGGGCCCGCGTACCCCCAGACCTCGCGAAGCAGCTCGCCCTTGGTCATGACGCGGGTTGGTTCGCCAGCGAGGTGCACTAGCAGCCGGTAGGTGGTGCGGGTCAGTTGGATGCGGGTCGCGCCGAACCAGGCTGCCTCAGCCTGCAGGTCGATGTGCAGCGCTCCGATGTCGATGCGGTGCCGACCGACTAGGCCACCGAGATCGTGCGGTGTGTCTGGCACGAGTTCGACCGCCGACAAGAGCGTGCCTTCCAGGCGGGCGACGGTTTGGCTCAGTTCCCTGAGGGTGGCGTCGTCGGGTGGGGTGAGCTCGATCATCCGCCGGACTGCCGTGCCGATCTGCCGGGCGCGCCGTAGCAGGCGGTGGAGTTCTCCGTAGATGCCGTCGGCGATCGCGGCGGCCTCTGACGATGGGGCGCGTCTGTCTTCGCGGCTGTGTTCGCATATGGCTACGACGGTGTTGGTGGTCGGCGGGGTGGGGTGAAGCTTGCTGGTCACGGTCGCCTCCTGTGGGCGCGTGGTTGACGGTCGCCAGCGACGAGGCCATCCGCACACGGGCTGCCGCGTCACCGCGCCACGGCGCGGGGAACCCCCACCGGGGGTTGACGCGGTGCCCGCGGATGGCACGCTGGCAACGACCGACCACCACGGCGCCCACCGCCAAGGAGCGGCCGGGGTGGGCGTCAGCGAACCGTGCCGATCGAAGGTCCGTTGGGGGACGTCGGAGAGAGCCGGAGCGGAGAGCCTCGCCCGCTCTCCGCGTCACGGCGACGTCCAGGAGTACGCGACTGCATGCCACGGCGACGCCGAGCGCGACGGCGCCCCCTGCCAGCGCGGCTCGTCCGCGACGGGTGCTGCCCCGCCCGAGAATCAGCGCGGCGGCGGCGAAGAAGGCGGCCGCGGTTGAGGTGTGTCCGCTTGGGAACTCCGCCGGGGGGAGGGCGCCGCAACCTGCACTGGTGGTTCATGGCCCGGAAGACAGGCCTGCGCCAGACGGCCAGCGACTCGGTGGTGATCTGGGACGACGTACTGCCGCCGATGCTCGATGACGTCCACTGCGCGAACCTCACGACGGTTGCGGCGACGGACGCCTCCACTCCGAGCTGAGCGGCACCCGACCGCCGGGCAGGGCCCCCGTAAAGAAACGTCAGTACGGCATACGGTGGGCCGAACACGCGAAGGACGCGCGCGGTAGGTTCCCATGGAGAGAGGAGGTGCCCAGGGGGTTGCCAGCACCGCCGTATACGGTCTTCCCGACGTTGTGGGGGACATCATGACGCTAGTTCTTTGGAGAGCGGGAATGTAGTGGTTGACCCAGACTCCTGGGCCGGTGAGCATGCGGCAGCCGTGGCGGCGATCGCTGAACTCCTGCGCGCCGAGGATCTCGCCTCCTATCGACAGATGCTCGATGAGCATCCGGTTCTTCGCACAGCGTTGGCCGTCGAGGCGGCTGCCTTGTTGGGTGAGCTGCCGGGCTTCCAGGGGATCGTCTCTTCGGTGTCTGTGCTGGTTGACGGCGCGCAGGCTGCCGGCGACATCGAGTCGGCGTGGGTCAGCTACCAGCGTCGCCGTGTCGCCGCGGCCGAGCAAAGTGACCGTCTTGTCCTCTGCTTGCGTCGATCGACGATGCCGCAGAAGCTAGCTAGCTAGCGACCATGCACGCGTGTGCGAATCAGCGTTCGCGACGTTGAAGTGCGAGTTGGTTCACCGCCGCACGTTCCGGACCCGCGACCAGGCCCGCGAGGAGATCTTCCGGTGGATCGAGGGGTGGTACAACACCCGCTCCAGCCTCGGGACGCGCAGTTGCGCGTTTCGGCCATTGATCGCCGCAGGCGGCCTGGAAGCCGGTAGGGGGTCCCGGACTCCGTCAAGGCCTATCCCGCAAGAAGACTTAGGTCGACAGGGCCCAGAGACCTAAGTCTTGTAACTGGAGTAGCTAATGGTCAGAATGCGGCCACTAGGTCGGCACGGTCGCAATGGCGTTGGGAGAGCGATGTCCAGTACGTCACTACCGTTAGCAGTGGAGCGACTGGGACGGGGCCAGCGGACGCAGGGACGCGATTCGGTGGCGGGGGGGGGCGAGTCTCTCTTTGCCGTCCTGTCGCTCTCATTTGCGGTGCCTGCGTCGGACGTGTCTTTGAACTCGACCGTCGTCGCGCCGGCAGTTGTTGGGGCTCTGCCTCCTGATCGCGTCGATGGCTCGAATTGCTTCCGCTTCTTGATCCACTGGCTCCGACCACCCCGGATGCCTCCTATCGCGATGAGCAGACATCCAGGTGCGCCCACCGGGGCGTATTCACCTCGCGAACCCGAAAAGCGCCTGGACACCGGGCGATGAACAAACATTCGCCTCCGTTTGAACCGCCCGGCACCGAAGTTCCAAGACGAATGGGACAACCTCGTCGCGCCGTAGCTGCGAGATGGACTTCGACTCGAGGAAAGAAGGAGTATCCGCCATTCTCGAGGAGAGGTGTTTGAAGGATGAGACCTAAGGTGTTCCTCGCAGCTGCTAGTGGTGTGACATCGAATTGTTGATGCGCATGCCTCTCCCTGGTCGGGGGCGCCCCGACGCCCACTGCGGCGTCCGCGCCACCTGGGGCAGATCCCGCGGAGTGGCGCGCCATTTCGCTGTCGCACCACTAGCTCGCATCGAGCCAGGTGCCAGCGCCGTGAACTGTTCAGTGCAGGCATGCAAGGATGGGCGATCGTCGATCGGTATCGGGCGAGTTGTGGCGGGGCTCTCGGTCATTTTTCTTGTAGTGCTCGCCGGTACGGCAGGAAAAGCATTCGCTCTTCCTGGTAGGGCACCTCAGCGACCGATAAACGAAGCACTTCACGCGCTGAATCCGACTGGACCACTCATCGCGGCAGATGGCATTACCAGCGATCCGTACAACGCGACGGTACGGAGTCTCACACCGACATTGAGCACAATCCCCGCCGCGTTCGCCGGCGGTGGTCAACCTCCCGTTAGCTACACGTTTGCGATCTGCACGGGCGCAGGTTTGACTGGAAACTGTCACCTCGCAGAGACCGCGACTCCGACCTACACGATACCGGCGGACGCTCAGTTCACGGATGACTTCGGCAATCCGACTAGCACGGGGCTGTCAGACCTTGGCTCCTATTACTGGGCTGCGACAGCGGAATGGGAAGACGATTGGTGGGAATCGAGCGAGTATGAATTCCATGTAGATATCGTCCCGCCCGTTCGCGGGGTGGGCCCGCTCGGCTGGCTGGGACACGGGACCACCCAGCCTCAATTCCAGGTGGCATTCACTCAGCAGCCGGAGCAGGGGGTTCAGTTCGCATATACCTATCGCATCTACCGATGGGACGGCTCCCTCTACACCACAACAACCTCACCTAGCGGACCGGCGCTCCCTGAACCATCAACCTCGGTCGTCTGCAGTCCTCACCCCGATTGCCAACGAGTGTGGTTTTGGGACGCGACTGTCCAATACACGGGGCCGGGCGCCCAACCCGGATCAACTGAGGCAACGGCTGCCACGCCCCTTGCGCGCGCGCGCATTGTCTCGGCTCCACAGTTCGTGAGAGAGCCAACCAATCTCAAGCCATCCGGGCTCGTCAATACGACCGTGACGGTAGCTAATCCGGCGATCAACTTCAGTGGGACCGCCCGTGACCCAGCGGGAGGCCTGTGTCTGGTCGGTATTGCTCCCGAAAGTTGTCGCTGGGGTATTGGAGTAAGTACTGATCGGACGTTGCTCACTTCGTACACGTTCCCGCAGGGCTTCCTAAATTTCCCCAACGTGATACCGACACAGAATCGCTGGTCGACGATATGGGGTGACAGTCCCAATCTTGCCTTTGCGACCACGCTTGGGAGTACGGCATGTATACCCTTTGCGTGCTCGTGGGCGACAGGGCTGACGAACGGTCAAAGCTACTATTGGAATACCGTGGCGAAAGGACAATCCGCGTCACTGGCGTACGGGTTTTGGTTCAAGACCGAGCCAACGGGCTTTACCTTGTTGCTGGACGACCACGCGCCATGCCCCGTTGGGCCTCGCTTCCAAACGCCAAACGGGACAGAGCCGAACGCTACTTTTCTGACCGCCGCGATTGACGGCACCGTCTCCGGAGTGACGGGCTGCACGACGGTACCATTGAACGATTCAAGACGAACCTATCGTTGGACGATCTACAAGGGGCCGGGGGCGACCGCGAAGCAAGCTTGGCAATCGGCTTGGGGGCCAGTGACGGTCAACGGGAATCTCGCGGAGATGAAGGTGCCGCAGGGCGTCGTCGAAAACGGGACACAATATCAATATACATTGCAGTCGGCACTCGACGGTGTGCCTGGTACCCCAAGTGCACGATATGCGTTCACGGCCATGATTCAGGCGCAAGTGCCAGAGCCGATGAGCCCTGGGCAAGGGGCCGTAGTTCCTGCAACCACTCCGACGCTCACCGCGGTCAGCGGCCCTTCCAGTAGAAGCGCTCCGATCGCGTATGCGTTTGAAGTTTGGGCAAGTGTCGCGACGGATCCAGTGAACCCAGACTGCGGCAACACTGGCAACACGCGAGTCGGTGGGAACAGTCTGAACGGGAGTGACGTGGCCTGGACGCGTGGCAGTGCGTTCAGCGTCCCAGACGGTTGGCTAACCGACGGGCGAGTGTACTGCTGGCGCGTCAAGGCGATGAATGCATATCAACCGTCGACTGCATGGTCGAGTTGGCGCGCGTTCAAGGTGAGTCGCCCGATGTTGGGGTCGGGGGACTGGGCGATGTGGTCGCGTGGTCCCGCGTCGGTGAACCTGAAGACAGGGAATCTGGTGGTGGGTGTTCCCGGCCCATCGTACCCGACAGCGGTCGGATCGATGGGCGTCGGCCTCGCGTACAATTCCGCGAATAGTCGCGACGAGGGGTTTGGCCCCGGCGTAACGTTCTCGGTGCCGGCGGGAGCTGACGACGAGGCGGCGCCATCACAGCTGGTGGACTGGAACCTCCCTGCCGGCGGCGCTCAAGCTGAGAATGTGGTCGAGATCACTGGCGCGGACGGCTCGCCGGAGTTTTTCCTGCCGTTGGCTGATGGGTTGACGTTTGTGCCGGAGGAGCGTGGCGGGTCGGTTCTGCGTAAGCGGGGGCCGAACGTCAAGCCTGGCACGAATCCGGCTCCGTGGACGTTGACCCGCGGTGACGGCGCGGTCTACACCTTTGGGTTGGCTGACCCGGTGACGGGGGAGGCGCCGTTGTTGACGGCGCAAATCACGGCGAGCACGCGGGCCGGGGTACGGCTCGTCTATCAGAGTGACGCCTTCGGTCGGGTCACGAGTGTGACCGACCCCGCGGGTCGCGCGCTGACGTTCAATTGGGGGAGTTCCGCGGTTGGGGCGGTGTGTCCTGATGCGATCGTGTGTGTCATCGGCCCCGATCAGGTCACGACGAAGTACGTGGGGGAAGGCGATGCCGGGCGCGCCGGCCCGCTCGTCCAGGTCAAGAACGCGGTACGTCCTGTTGTGGAGGTCTCGTGGGAGTACCCGACCAGTGCGCTGGGCGGTCCCGACACGTCGAAGCGTAAGCGCATCGCGAGCGTCCTTGATGCGAACACGATCGCCGCGCAAGGCCGGGGGCCTGCGGCTGGACTGACCCCGGGGCACAACGGGACTTACAAGCTCGCGTTCGGGTATGCGGACCCTGTCGATAGTTACCGGGCGACCCGGTTGACGGAAGGGCCGATCACAAGCGCCGGGAGTCAGGTCTCGTCGGTGTGGACGCTCACCTACAACACGGGTGGCACGACCCAGGCGACGGTGAATGCCCACCTGCCGCACATCGCGGCAGGCCAGACTCGGCAGGCGGCAGGGAACACCCAGATCACCGGGCCGCGCCACCAGGGCGCCTCCCCAGCTGTGGTCGAGACGGTGTGGTTCGATGAGTTCGCCCGCCCGATCCAGACGCGCGACAGAGCGGGCCGAACGACACAGGGTGGGTGGAGCACCGACAACCTGCCCGTATGGTCGGAGGACCCGATCGGCGCGCCAACCGACACGACCTACGAACTCGTCAACAAGACGCCGGTTAGTGTGCAGGGCCCAGACCCCGACGGAGCTGGGACGGCGTTCACTCAGCGACCTGAATCGCTGTCGTTCTACGACGAGATCACCCCGGGGACCGGACGGGCCACCGGGCCGGTGCTCCACGGGGTGCAAGCGGCGTACTTCGATAACCGGAACACCGCTGGGCGACCGTACGCGATGCGGCTGGACCCGACAATCGACTTCGACTGGGGTGCTGGGACCGCCACGCCGCTGGCGTCGTTGCCAAGCGGGCCGCCTGTCGACAACTTCTCGGTCCGGTGGAACGGGGTCCTCGACATCCCTGACGACGGGCAGCCCGGCGACCCCCGCTACGTGTTCACGGCGGTTGCCGACGGTGGCGTGCGAATGACCATCGACGGGGTCCTTGTCGTGGACAGCTGGGTCGATCCACAAGGAGCCGGGCCCCAAACTTCTGTGTCGGAGGAGTTGACCATCGCGCCGGGACCGCACCGCGTTGAGGTGAGCTACTTCGATGGGGACAAGTCCAACGCGGCGATCACACTGAAATACCGGCTGACGTCGCCGACGACGACCTTGGATGCAGTGTTGCTGGCGAGCACGCTCCGACCCGCGTACCTCAACCAGACCTCGACCGTCGGACCGCAACCCGACAACCGCAGGACGTTCAGCCACTACGCGACACCCGAGCGCGGCCTACCCGACGACACCCTAGTCAAGGGCCCGGGTGGGCAGGACATCATCACGAGCTTCACTTACGACGACCTCGGCCGTACCACCAGCAAGACGATGCCGCGCGGCAACGCCGCCCGGACGATCGACCCGGCGACTGGGAACCTCAACGGCACCCCGGACTCAAGGTTCACGACCGAGTGGGCGTACTACGGACTCGTCAGCACCGACGCGAACTACACCGCCCAAATCCCCACAATCTGCGGCGGGACCACCGGTGTCCTCACACCGCAAGCCGGGGGGTTGCGTGAGAAGCGCGTGCCCGGTCTTGCCGTCGTCACGAGCATCGCTGATGAGGCCGGACGGCCGCGCGCCGATACCCGCGGTCGCGGCACGACGTGCTTGAACTACGACGCCGAGGGGCGACTCACGTCCTCCAAAACCAAGGCAGGAAGCGCGCAGCAAGAGGTCACGAACTACACCTACGACCCGAACGGTGCGACTCGGATTGTCAGCACCCCCGCGAAAGGCGTCGTAACGACCGAGTACGACGAGGCAGGACGTACCCGCCGGACTCTCGACTCGCAAGACACCCCGCCGCCAGCGCCGCCCGGCACCGCTCCGGCGGACGCAAGCGCTCCGACTGCCACGTTGATAAGCCCCGCGGCCGGCGGCGTGACAGGAACACAGGTGTCGGTAGCCGCGACGATCACCGACGACATCGGCGTGGTCGGCGTCCAGTTCAAGCTCGACGGGGTCAACCTCGGGTCCGAAGACACGCGCCCACCGTACCGGGTGCTATGGGACGCCACCCAGTCCGGCAACGGCAGCCATCAGCTCACCGCCGTTGCGCGTGACGCAAGCGGCAAGAGCACCACCTCACCCGCAGTCGCGGTCACCGTTACCGGGGGCCTGAACACCGCACCGGCGGGGCTCGTTGCCGCATACAACTTCAACGAAGGCACCGGCACAATCCTCACCGACCGCTCCACCACCGGGAACACCGGTACCCTCATCAACGGCCCCACGTGGAGCACGACCGGCAAATACAGCGGCGCACTGCAGTTCGACGGGGTGAACGACCGCGTCAACACTCCTGACGCCAACAGCCTCGACTTGACCAACCGCATGACCGTCGAAGCGTGGGTCAACCCCAGCGCCGGCTCCGCACAAAAGACAATCATCGAGAAGGAAAACGCGAGCAACCTCCGCTACGGCATCATCCACGACAGCAGCCGCAGACCTCAAGGACGCATCTACAACGGCGCCACCCAGTCGGCAAACAGCGGCACCGCCCTGCCCACAGGGACCTGGACCCACCTCGCCGTTACCTTCAACGGCAGCGTCGTCACCCTCTACACCAACGGCGGTTCGCCGGTAACACTCTCCACGTCCACCGCGATGACCGCCGGGACCGGTGTGTTAAGCATCGGCGGTAACACCGTCCGCACCGGAGAATGGTTCACCGGCAGCATCGACGACATGCGCATCTATAACCGAAGCCTCTCGGCCGCGGAGATCACCACAGACCTCAACACAGCCTTACCACAGTACGTCGCCGCACAACCACCAGCCGCGACCATACCTGCCGGAGACGGAGCAACCGAAACAACCCTTGTCTACGACCAGGAAGGTAACCCCCTGCAGCGCAACGCTGCACCCGGCGCCCTCGGCGCTGGCCAAGGGCACACGGTCAACTACAGCTACAACGCCGACAACTCACTCGCGACCCAGGAGATTCGTGCCTACGGCGCCACGACCGCGGGGGACACATACACCTACAGCTACGACACCCGCGGAGCTCTCAAGGGCATCCAATACCCAGGAACTGTCGCCAACAGCTGGCGCGTCTACAACCAAGCGGGCTGGCTCACCGGCATCTACAACCGCCACGGACCGATGCCGACCGGCACCCTAGCGCCCGACGCGCCCCCAGCGGCAGATCTCAGTCCGATTGCGGACTACCTATATGACTACGCACCTGACGGGCATCAGCTCAGAGAGCAACTCCGTTCCGACACAGCTGGCTCGCAAACGCGAGAGTATTCATACGATGTCGCAGGACGGCTTGCCACCTATTTCACTCCGGCTCAGCTCCTCCGCGAGTACCGATATGATCTCGATTCGAACCGTACGGCAACGCTGGAAACTCCGTCCGGCGGCGCGCAGGCGTCGGTCGCCACCTACATTTATGATCCCGGCACGGCTGGGAGTCCGAGCGGCGTCGACCAACTGACGAGTAAGCTGGAGGCGGGCCAGACTCGCACATACAGCTACAATCCCGATGGAGAGCTCCGCACAGAAACCGCAGGCGTTGCTACCGTGCGCGACCTGAGCACTACTGGCGACTGGGATGGTCTCGGGTGGCTCTCTGCAGGCACGTACTCTGGTGTCCGCGTAGCGACGACACGCGATCCGGCTGGAGCTATTAAGGCGCGCGGGTCGGCCGGTAAGACTATCGAGTACCTAGGCAACGACTTCGAAAGAACCGGAGGTCAAGTCACTCAAACGACGCCCTCCGGTCCTGCCGGCATCCTTGTCCGCTATGCAGGAGCCGCTCCAACAGGTACCCGCACATTCGTATTCTTTAACGGTCACGGTGACGTGGCCGCGGTAACGTCTTCGTCTGGAGTGCGGCAGGGTCCGGTCTCGACGTACGATCCGTTCGGAAACATCGAGTCCCAGGCAACATCCACCAACGGGACGGTTGAGGGCTATCTCGGCCAGTCACGCGCGAAACTCGATACAGTGTCAGGCCTCATCACTATGGGCGTGCGCCCATATGATCCATCCCTCGGCCGCTTCTTAGCTGTCGATCCCGTCGACGGTGGCTCAAGCAATAACTACGACTATGCCCGTCAGGAACCCTGCGGTAACCGTGACCCATCAGGAGGAGTGACCGTCGCACCCGGTGCCGGATGCAATTTTGCGGGGGTGAGATTCACTGCGCAAGGCGTGGAGTGGTCTCTTCAGACGAACCCTGTTTCCGGGACCGTCCACTGGGGGTATCAGTTTACCCCAGCTACTGCTATTGAAAGACCGGTGATTCTTACTTTTGCCGCCAGTTTGACGATCAACGGTCGCACGAGCGGGTACAGCTATTTTAAGCCCGCTTTTGGGATACCCGGCCCGTTATACGACTTTCACGGCTCGATCCGCAAGAGGCAAACATACCCTGGCGTCGCTGATCGTCCGGCGGCGAGCCGCCTTTCGCGGCGGGGAGAGCTATTCGTTCTTGTCTTTACGCTCACTGGCCTGGACACCTCTGGCGATCCCTGGACCGGGCGCGGCTCGATCACTTGTACCTATCGGCCGCGGACTGGACCACGCGGATAGGAGTCGGCCACACAGACCCAGCGCGCGGTGGGCCGGGAGACGGTGAGCTAATTCTGGTCAACGCCAGGTGTGTTGTGCAAAGTCCAATTCGACGATAGCGGGAACAACGGTAACATGGAACCATCCAGACTCAGTACAGTAGTCAAGGCCGCAATGGAGGATATCCCTGGTCATCTGGTGACCCCCCTTGCCGAGGAGCGAGTGGGTGCCGAGGCGTTCGCGGTGATCGGAGTTTCTGGGAACACAGGTCTCTTCCCGATTGCAACCCATTGCGTGGCTATTGGCCGTAGGTGGACGGCGACGGCGTCGTGCCCGGCCGAAGGTGGAGGCGCGTTATGCGGTTGGGCATATCTCTGCGACCGGGTCTCTGAGGGGACCACCGAAGTGCTCGTGGAGTGGAGCGGCGAAACACACGCCTGCGCGGTTGTGGACGGATGGTTCGCATTCGTGACGAAGAGCGGTAATCAACCAACGCTGTTGCCTCGCCTGATCGCGGCCGACATAAACAGCGGTGAGGAGTCGTGAGACACGGTCACGAAGGGCATTCCCGCAAACAAGGTCGCTCGCGACCTCTTGACAAACTCGTAGTATCCGCTCATGAGGGAGGCGAATGCCGGGGAGCCCACGCCGAGCGCGCCAAGGCCTGCCGGACATCGGCTTCGTTCGCTCTTGGTGCTGTGCGCTGGTATGGGCGTCGGTGTTGCAGTGGTTTTAGGATGGCAAACCGTTGCAGCTGATGGGCTGACCGTCGTCACCTGCTCCAAAGAGGGCCGCGGCAACAGCACCCCGGTCACATGCACCCGAGCTGAATTCAAGGAACCCGGCGGGCAAGTGCGCTCATTGTCGAGCTGCGTTCGCGGTCGCCCATCGAGCGGCGTAGGTCCCTGCCGCCTCGACTAGAAACAGAGTATGCCGTTTAGGCCCATTCGAGCCGCCCGGCAAAGCGCTCGGGTTGAGGGCAGTCGAGGACCGCAGATCCCTCTGAAACGAACATAACAACAATTTGCGTGCATTCCGTAAAGCGAGACGAAGCTGCCGGGAAGGCACCTGAGTCTGCCGGGCGCGTGTTGCACCAGATCAGGTCGCCGATCCGAGCTCTCCGCGGACGAGGAGTTCCAGCTCTCCGACCTTTTCGTCATAGCGTTCGCTGAAAGTATGCATATCCATCCGAGCGGTGACGGTCTGCTGGTCCGTGTCACCGAGTTGAACCTTCACGCATCGGTAGATACCCACGCTCGCTCGCCACTGTCTGGAGGCTGCCAGGCAGGCGTCGGGGGCGGCGTTCAGCTCGGACGACCCGAGCGCGCTCGTCATCGCCCCGAGTCTGATGCCGTCCTCCTCGCTCGGCATGTCCGGGACAGGGGGCGGGCCGGCCGCTGGCACGACGAACGGCTCGGTGCGCGCTATTAGAAGCTTCAGGCGGTGGAAGTAGGCGAAGATATCGACGTAGAGGTCGCGGCGAGCGTCGTAGCTTCGCCCTGCGCGCACCATCCACTCCTCGTGGCGACGTCCATCCCGTGCGATCCACAAGCCCGACCCGATGCCGGCGAGCCCGAGGACTGCGCTGGAGATGATCGCGGTATCGGCCATGTCACGCGATTCTAGACCCGCATAACGGTAGTTTGCGTGCCTCAAGAAGCGGTTTAGGCGCGTCCTTCCTCCGCCGGGTCTGGGGCCTCGGACCGGATGTTTGCCAGCCATTTGTCGACGCTGCTCGCGTACTCGGCGTGGAGAGGAGGTGCCGCGAGCTCAAGCGCCGATAGGCTTTCGTCCAGGCGCTGCCACGCGAGCGGCTCGTCGGCGACTATTGGTAGGCGAAGCATGGTCAACACCGCAGCGACGCGTATGAGCGCCATGTCAACCTCACCCAGTTGCAGGTGCGAGGTCATCTCGGCGAGCAGTTGGTCGACATCGGTCACGCCCTGGGCATGCCTCCGCAGGCCGGGCAGCATCTGGTTGAGCATGGCGAGAGCTTCATCGAGGGGCTGTTTCGATGCTGCCCAGAGCAAGTTCGCGCTGCAAAACCGACAGGTCCGCAAAGCGGATCGCTCTCCACATCATGGCGTTCCCGGCTACGTTAGCCATGGCTCCGCGCAGCTCCTGGTCTCCACCATCAGTCGCTGTCACAGAACACTCCTCCCGCCCTTGTGCTGACGGTCTCCTGGCTCGCCCTTCGGCTCCTGAGACCGGCTGGTCGGCGGACGATAGCTGGCGACTCAGCCTTGGCTCCGACCCTGGCACCCGGCGATCGGGCGAGACAGGACCGCAGTTGATTCACGGTTCGTCCGGGCGTGGTGCCATTCTTTGGGAGGCATGGCGAGCGATGATCCTCAGCACAACGACGCGATCGAGTCGGGAACCGTTGAGCTGCTCTTGGACACGGTGAGAGGCCTGCTCACCGCGGAGAACGACCGCAGCGAGAGCTTTAACGCGCGCGGCTCAGGGGTCGCAGGCTTCGCGGGCATCGTGGTTTCGGTCTCGGCAGCGACCGGTCCGACGATCCTGGGCGACAAGTCCGCTGGTGCGGCTCGCTGGGCGGCCGCTGTCTTGCTTGCGCTGGGCCTGACCGCATTGTTGGTGGCGGTCGGGATCGTCGTGTTCCGGGTGCTCTGGCCACGTGGATTTACGACGTTGGCGATGAGCGAGATCCGAAGGTACCCGTCATGGGAGTCCGTGACCCGCCCGCCGGTCATGGTTCAGGGATCGCTCCTAGCCGCCTACGTCGAGATGCTCGCCGTCGAGCGAGACCTCGCTGACGCGAAGTCGCGGGCCCTGCGGGTGGCCTACGGTGCACTGGCCGTCGGGATTGCCTCGATTGGCGCGCTCGCGGCTATACTCGGCCTCCACGAGTTGGGAGTTTCGTGAGCGATAAACCTTCTACCCCACCGTCGTCCGCTCCGCCTCCGTCGGGGTCACCGTTCGAGGCCCACCCTACTGAGCCCAGCACCAGAGGCGACGACCCACCCGGGAAGGAGACGCGGTGAGCACAACCACTGTGAAGACCCCGGCGATCGCCGCCGCCGCGAGCCCGTTCTCGCCGGCTGAGATCACGACTCTCTATCCCCTCCAGCCATCGGAGCGGGCCGTCATCGACTCACTCCTCGAGAAGCGCGCAGCGGCGCCGCCGGACCTCCCCTCCTCCCCAACGAGCGCCACGTAGCGCCGGAGCCCACCGGTCCGGATTGGGTATCGCCCGCGACGTAACGTGCGAGGTGACCGTAGATCAGTAGGCCCTGCCCCGGCGGCATTTCGCGCAAGGCGTTTGCCGGGGCGAGGCTTCGGTACATGACCGACTCCGTCCGCGAGCTACGGCCCTCGGCGCCGCTCGTCGACGCCGTCCGGCGACCTCTACGGAGGCGGCCCCTGTCCCCAGACGAATGCGACGAAGAACGAATGGCCCCCGGTGAAGACGAAGTTCCGTCCGCCCCACGGTGCATTGACGTTTCCCGACTTGGTGTAGAAGCCGAACGAGGTCGAAGTGCTTGCGGCGGCGTTGGACGCGAAGCCGGTCGGGTCGGCGAACGAGAACCGTGCGGTCTGCTTCCGCCCGCTCGAGTCGACCCACGAGTATGTCGCCCAGCCTTCGGAGCCGTACGCGCTCGGCTTCGGGTCCTTCAGCCAGAAGCGCCCCACGCCGCCGGGTGGGATCCGCTCGGGCGGTGGGACGCCCCAGGTCCCTTGAACGATTCCGAAGTCCTCGCGGATGAGCTCGTAAGGGCCGCCGTGGTTGCTGACCTCGATGACGCACGAGAAGTCGAGCGCGTCGGTGATGAAGTCGCCGATCCCGTCGACCCACGCCGCGAGCGTGTAGCCGGCGTTCGCGACGAACTCGGAGGCGGCGTCGAGTGCCAGCTGGAACCCTTCGGTGAGCGCGCTGACGACCGACGAGAGGGCGAGGCCGGCGAGGTTCGCGAGATTCGCGATCACGCTTGCGAAGAACTGCTCGGCATAGATGGCGAACGCCTGCCCGATCGTTGCCGCCGCCTGGTCGCCGACGGTGTTGGGATCGTTGCTCGTAAGCCCGAGGCTGTTGTAGGCGACGACGATCTGTTGGTCGGCGGCGCGTATCACCGACACGAGCTGTGGGACGTCGTCGCGGGGCTGCCGCGTGCGAGGGGTGTCGAATGTGAAGCTGACCGCGTTCCCGTTGGTCTGCACGTTCTGGTAGCCCATGCCGGCCAGCGCCGTCACGAACGCCGAGGTCATCACCGCGTCGAGGCAGGTTATCGAGACGTCCATCGTCAGGTCGGAGGGCTCGGAGTACACGCCCCACTTGAACCCGGTCAGCCACCAGTGTCGCTCCGGCCCGCGGCAGAGCAGCTTCTCGCCTCCGCGGTACAGCGTCGACGACATTAGGAGCAGCTCGGCGTCGGAGGCGCAGTCGAAGAAGAGGTTGTGCGACGGGTTGGAGTCTCCCGGGCGCTGTCCGACGGTCGCGTCGAGAAGCGCGTACGGGATCGTCGGGGAGCCGGGCGCCCGGTTGTAGACGCCGATCTCGCAGCCCGTTTCGAGCCCGTATTGCCCCTTCCAGAGCTCGATCATCCAGGTCTTGCCCGCGTAGTCGAAGAAGATCGGCTCGCAGTCGATGATCGCGTTCATCGCGAGCGCGGCGGCGTCGTACCCGTACGCGTACCCGAAGTGCCGTTGCAGCGGGTACATCTTTGAATAGATGATGTCCTGGCGCGGGTCGTACAGGAATCCGGCGGCGTCGACGGCGTAGGCGAGCGCGCTCTGCGGCGTCCAAGCGCCCGGCGTGCAGGCGCCGGGGCCGCTCACGATCTCCTCGCCGAGCTGGAAGTCGACGAAGAGCGGATGGCCGTACGGCGGTACGGCGCCCGCCGGGGTCTGCGGGCCTGGTGGGCTGCCCGAGCTTGCGACGAACGATGAGCCGCCGCTCGCGTAGTTGGAGAAGATGCCCGTGGGGCAGCCGTACGAGAACGGGAGTGTCGTCTCGTCGTCTGCGGGCTTGTAGGTGGTGCCTCCTTCGGCGCCGTGAATGCCGGCGAGATCCTGGAGCCAGATCCTCGCCGTCGTGCCCGCGGGGATCGTGGCGGGCGGGCTTGAGACGTAGTACCCGTTGTCTGCGGTCGAGGTGACGCGCTCCATGTCCTGCGAGGTCTGGTTCGCGATCGACACGTAGCAGGAGAAGTCCATGAACGGCGCGTAGACGAGCTGGTCGGTTGGTGGCGAGGGGACGCGTTTGACGCAGTAGCCCTGGCTGTCCTTGAGCACGCACCACAGCTCGGGCGTGCCGTCCGCCTCGATGACGCCGAAGGTGAACATGGCTCTCCCGGCGGCGATGTCCGGCCGCGAGGGACATTCGAACCCGCAGTTGAGGTAGAGGCAGGTCGAGACCTGGATGCCTTCCTTCGGATGGTGCGTGTGGCCGGTCACCGTTCCGCGCGCGAACCGGTCGAAGGCCGCCTTCTGGGAGAACCACGCCATGTAGCTGCCGTCGTAGTCCGCCTGGGCCGCTTTCGCGGCGAAGGTCTCGCCGACCTCGCCACCGCCGTAGCGCGCCACCCAGTCGTCCCAGAGGCCGTCGTACTTCTTCTTCGCTGCGCTGATCGTCGTGCTGGAGCCGTCGGCCATGCGGATCGGCGCGGTCTCGGACAACCCGCACCGCGCAGCCATGTAGTCGAGGAGCGTGTTCGTGACGGACGGCGACGCGAGGTCGGCCCAGAGCGCGGGGATGAAGCTCGCGAGGCTGAAGCCGTACGGCGAGCCCTGGTCCTGCAGGTCTGCCGCGGTCTGCCCGGCCGCGAGCGTGTTCTCGAGGTAGTGGGCGATCGCTCGGGTGACGAAGTGCCCGACGGGAGCCTCGCCGGGGTAGCGCTCGTCGGGGGCGTTGAACATCGTGAAGAGGTGGCCGTGCGTGAGCACGAGGCCGCTGTCGTCGACGATGACGTCGTCGACCAGGGTCAGGCGGTGGTCGCCGAGCTCGAGACGGTCGAGGTCGGCTTGGGTGATCCCGATGTCGTGGTTTCCGTGGAGGTAGATTGCGTTCCCGCGCACGGCGGCGATCGCTTCTGCGAGCTTCCCTCCCGGGCCGAGGATCGCGTCGTTCGCGGCGATGATCTGGTCGACCGTCGGAGGCTGCTGGTCCGGCGGGTACGTCCAGAAGTCCAAGAGATCGCCGAGCACGACGAGCTTCGTGACGGGGTCGTCACCCGCCGCATGCGCGATGACGTAGTCGAGGACGGCTGCGAGGTAGGGCTCGTGCAGCGACCGCTGGTACCAGCAAGTCTTCGAGTCGTCGCCGATGTGGACGTCGCTGAGGACGACCGTCCTTCCGGGCTTGCCATCACGCGTGGGAGGGTCGTCTCCGTGCGGCTGGAACGGCGGCGCATGCCAGCAGCCGGACGGACTGGGCCCGCCGGGATCGCCGAACCACCCGGTTGTGTCGACGCTTTCGGGAGGAGGGACGTACGGCGGCGGCTCCCGATGCGGCGGGCAGCCGCACTCCCGGTGCACGTCGATGTGGCGAATGTCGGAGGAGGGCCGTGCGTGGGTCATGGCCAGTGGCGTCCCGCGGTGTCGCCGCCGACGCCGACCGTAGGCCGAGGCCCCGTGTAGCTCTCGGGTTGCCAGCCGGGCACGTGGTCGATCGGCGCCATGTCGATCTTCGGGGAGCCGCCGGCATCGCCCGTGGTCGCATCCGGGTCGACTAGGATCAGCGTCGGGTTGGGGCCGCCCCTCGCGGGTGGGGGCGACGAGGTGTCGACCGGGTCGTCCATCGGACCGCCATTCGGGTTCACCGGGTGCTTCAGGCGGTTGAAGCGGGTCTCCAGCTCGCCCGGGCTCGGCAGCGTCACGCCGCCTGTCGCGTCGGGATCGGTGTAGAAGGTCCCCTTGACCTTGACGACAATCTGACCCGTGCTCGGCTTGACGTCGGCATCGAGAGGGATCTTGCCAAGCATCTCCTTCGCCTTGTCCATCAGGGAACCGGAGGTGCCGGCGTCGGGGCTCGTACCCTTCAAGCCGCCCGGATCGTCGTCCGCCTTCGGCGTCGGCGTGAGGGTCGGGCTCGGAGGTTCGGCCGTCGGCTTGTCAGTGGGCGGGCCTGCAGTGCTCGAGGTTCCGTCTGCGTTGTGGACCGTCGTCGTGCCGTCGTCATTGGCCGAAACCAACGGCGGCGGCGTCAGATCGCTGTCGTCACCGTCGGCGTAGAGCTTCCAGTCCGGATTCATCGTAAAGCCCGGATCGCCACCGGTCGACGACGGCGCCGATGCGTTGCCGCCGAGGCCGAGCATTCCGATCAAACCCTGCAATTGCTGTCCCACCTGCACCTTCACGCTGGTATGGTCGCCAAGCGCACTCACGCTATTCAGCGCAGCGGCGATGTCCGCGTTGTAGTGTCCTCCGCCGGAGCTGGTGAGCGTGCCGTTCGCCCAGTCGGAAAGGACGGAGCCGAACTGGTCGCCGGTGACGAGCGGGTTGTCGAGGCCGGAGAACGTCGTCGACCGCTCCGGGAGCGACACCGGGACGCCGGCTAGCTCGGTCAGGAACGCGGTTCCGGTCAGCTCGTACCCGTATCTCTCGGCGAATGCGTTCGGGTCGTCTTTCCCAACGATTCCCGTCACGAGCCCTCGCCCGTTGAGCAGGTACGTGTAGTCCTCGCCGGTCTTCGTCGAGGAGAGGCCGACGGGCATTGCGCCGATCCCGTGGACGTACGTGCGCACGAGCGTCCCGTTCTCGTACTCCTCGGCGAGGAGCGAGCCGATCCAGACGTACGTCGTCTCGGTCGAGACGCCAGCGGCGTCGGTCACCAGCTTGCGTGTCTGCCGGCCCAACGCGTCATAGAAGTACTCGATCGTCTGGACGAGCTGCGCCCTGGCGTCGTAGCACTCGACCTTGACGAGTCGGTTCGCGTCGTCGTAGGTGTAGAGGCAGAAGCCGGCGTTCGCGGACTCCTTGCGCACGCAGTTGCCGTTCCGGTCGTACGCGAACACGTACTTCCCGAAGCGGCGGTAGCGGTTACGGGAGTCGACCGTTGCGGCGCTCTGTGACAAGACCTGGCCTCCGCCGTCGAGGTCGACGCGTCTCCGCCACCGCCCCACGGCGAAGTACTCGTACGTCGTCCGATGCTCGAACGCGCTCGTGGTGTCGAAGACGTCGGCGACGCCGTAGTCCGCGCGCACGGGCCGGCCGGCGGCGTCGAAGGCGTAGCGCTCGCCATAGGCGTCGCCCCGGGCGAGCTGGATCTCGTGCGTCATGCGCCCGGCCGGATCGTAGCCGTAGCGGTAGCCGTCGACGAGCCGCCCGTCCGCCGTCGACCGGTACTCGATCGACTCCAGCCGTTGCTGCTCGTCGTAGGCGAAGGTGGCCTCGAGCGCATCGCCGTAGGCGATTCGCGAGACACGGTCGTCGTCGCCGTAGTCGAACGTCGCGACCGCGATCCCGTTCCGCCCGAGTGACGTCAGGCGGTGACGGACGTCGTACGTCCTGCGCACCTCCTCGCCGCTCGGGTAGACGAGCGTCGTCAGGTTTCCGGCTGCGTCGTGCTCGAGCTCGATCCTCCGCCGCCCATCGGTCTCCGTCGTGACGCGCGACAGCGAGTCGTACGTCCGTTGCACGATCTTCTGCGCCCGCGCAGAGAGCAGGCGCCCCGCTCCGTCGTACGCGAACCGTTCCTCGCGGCCGGAGCTCTCGGTCGTCGCGACGAGCCGCCCGACCGCGTCGAACTGGTTCGACGTCTCGTCGCCTTTCGCGTCGACGACGCGCACGGGGTTGCCACGCGCGTTGTAGTCGACGCGAGCGACCGTGCCGTCCGGATAAACGATTCGGTTCTGCCGATCGATGCCGTCGTACCCGTAGACGGTGCGGTTGCCGGCGGCGTCGACGTACGAAGTGAGCCGGTAGTCGTCGTCATAGGTCCAGGCCCAGACGATCGCCTGCTCGCCGGCGCTGTAGGCATGGCCGACGTGCCGGCCGAGAGCATCGTGGGCGAGGGTGACCTGCACGCCCGACGGCCCCACGTACTCCACGACCGCGCCGAAGGCGTTGTGGCGGAAGCGTTCGGCCGGTCCGTCGTCGACCTCCCTGACCTCCAGTCGGTCCATCGCGTCGTACGAGTACCGCTCCCTCGAGCGGCCGCGGCCCTCCGCGCCGGACGACACGAGTTCTGTAACGTTGCCGTTCTCGTCGTACGCGATCGCCAGCGATCGCCCCGTCGCGTCGGCGATCTCGATCAGCCGGGAGCAGCCGTCGTACGCGTAGGTGACGACGTTGCCACTCTCGTCCCAGACGGCGGTCGGCCGACCGTTCTCGCCCCACTCGAAGACGGTCGACACGAGGCCGTCTGCGCCGTCCCAGCCGGTCGCGCCCTGCGGCTTCCCGGTCTGCAGGTCGTGCCACAGGCGATCGATCCGGAAGACGCGGTTCCACTCGTCGACGCGGTACCGCGCCTCGAGCAGGCTCCACTTGCCGTCGCCGACGGAGACCGAGACGACGTTGCCCGCCTCGTCCAGCGACTGCCGCTTCGTCGTCCCGGCCGCGTCTCTGAAGCCGCAGTAGCGCTCGAAGCCGTCGTACAGGTGGGCGGTCGTGTGGCCGTCGCCGTCCGTTCTCGTACGCGGCGAGCCGTCGAGGCTGTAGGCGTACCGCTCGACGAGCCCCTCGGGCTTGCCGACCGCGGAGCGCTTCTCGACGACGAGGTCTCGCTCGTCGTACCGATACTCGGTCACGTCGCCGAGCGGCTGGACGTGACGGACGAGGCGCCCGGCTTCGTCACGCACGCACGTCTCTCTGACGACCGTCTCTCCGCCGACGAGCCTCCGCTCGACGACATTGCGCAGCATGTCGTAGGCGCGCTGCTCGCGCATCGTCGACGTGCGCTGCTCTGCCTTTCCGTTCTTGCGGTCGATCTCGAGGCGCTCGAACGACTGCGCCGCCTCGATCTCATCGTAGTTCTCGTCGTAGGCGTACTCGACGCGGTACTCGAAGGGCGCCCGGCTCACCGCGCTCTCCAGGCACCCCAACGCGTTGTACGCGAGTCGGACGGCGTTCCCCTTTCCGTCACGAACCTCCGTGCAGTTCCCGGAAGCGTCGTAGTCGTATTCGTTGGCCACGGCGACTCCGGCCGCGTCGTGGACGACGCGTGCGATCAGGCGGCAGCCGTCGCTGTGGTAGGCGAAGTCGGTGACGACGCCGTCGATTTCCGTTCGCCGGACGAGCCGGCCCTGCTCGTCGTACTCGCACCGAACGTGCTGCACGCGCTCGACGGGATCGGCCTTCGCGCGCTGCTCGCCGACCGGCTGGATCGTCACTGGTGGGTACGCCGTAGTCACGCGGTTCCCGCGCGCGTCGTAGTCGAAGGTCGTTCTATGGCCGCGCGGATCGACCGATGCCGTCACGACCTGGAAGTCGCGCGCGTACGAGAACCGCCTGACGATGGGCTCATGGGGGACGCCCGGACGCGGCAGCTGCGCCACCTCGAGCAGGTTGCCTCGGTTCCGCGGGTCGCCGTCTGTGTCGGCGTACCGCCACCTCGTCTCGCGCCCGCTCGGCTCTCGCCGCCGAATGAGCTCGCCGGCGGTGTTGTAGTCGCACTCGGTGACGAGCGCGACGGAGCTGCCCCATTTGCCGCCGTCGTCCGGCGCGAGCGCATCGGCGCGGACCTGCAACGTCTTCTGCGTGGCGTGCCCTGCGTCGTCGTGGTCGAGCTCGATCACGCCTCCGTTCTTGAGCTGGCAACGAGTGCGGCGCCGCCCCGCGTCGTACTCGAAGACGTACTCGCCGTTGCCGTGCGTCTGCCCCACGACGCGGCCGTCGTCGTCATAGCGGTTGACGAGGTAGGCCTGGCCCTTCGCGTCGATGAGCGCTACGAGCCGGTGGTCGGCGTCGTACGCGTAGCCGAGGAACGTCCCGTCGGGGAAGTCGCGCGTCAGCGGGCGCCTGACCTCGACGAGGCGGTCGTCGGGGTCATACACGAACCGCCACGCACGACCGGCGTGATCTTCGATCCCGCGCCACAGCCCGCCGTCTACGGAAACGGTGATGCGACGCTCGGCGGAGTCCGAGATCTCGATCAAGCCTTCGGCATATGAGAAGCGCAGCTCGTTGCCGTTCCGATCCTCGACGGCGAGGATCTCGCCACCCTCCTCGGGCCGCCGGAACCGCGTCCGAGCCCCGAAGCGTTGCTCGAGCACAAGCACGCCGTCGGCATCGCGCAGCACGGCGTAGATGCCGGCGGGTGCGTCGTAAACGCCGTCCTGTCCGCGCACGAAACGGTGCAGGCCACCTCCGCCGTCGTGATAGACGAGATCCTTACCGGCGCGTTCGACACGGCGCGCGAGGTTGCAGGTCCACCCGCGCCCGAACGCTGCCGTCCGTCCTGCGAGAGACGAGCGGTAGGAGCGGACGAGCTCGAGGTCGAGTGCGAACCCCGGGATGCGCAGGTCGCGGGCGACCGCGCTGAACTCGCCGCTGTGGCTGTAGACGAACGCGCCCACGATCGACGCGTTCTGGGCCGGGGCTTGCCTCGGAGGGCTGGCCAGACGCGCCCGTTCCCGGCGGATCTCACCAATGCTGTCCGCCGAAGATGCCGCAACGTAGCGGCGTGCCAGACCCATCGCACCCTTTCGCTGAGGCGCCGATCCTCTCGCGCGGTCGGCGAATTGTCAACGGCGGCGGCCGCACTGACAGCGAGCACCGCGGCGCGCCACACCCTCGACAGGCCCCGCGCAAGAGTTCTCACGCGCGGGGGTGGGTGGCGTCGGCTCTCCGCGTCGGCTCCGATCGCGTCGCGCGCGTGTGCGAACGGAAGGGAGCTAACGAGCCGTCACGGTCACGGGCGAGAGCGCCCTCGATAAAGAGCTGCGCCGTGTCTTCACCAACGCGGAAGAGCCGAGGCCGGTGTTTCGAGGAATACCGCATACACGCGCCGCCACCTGAACGTCGAACGCGGAATGTGGTCCGGCAACCATCGCGAAGCGAAACCGGTCCTCGTTCGGAGATCTCCACTCGGGTCAAATTACATAACCGCACTTTGCGTGCGGCGCGGCGACGCGGCATCCGCCAGGTGACGCGACCGCAATCGTCACGGTGACCGGCGAGATCTCTGAGGGAGTGTGCTGCGGGGAGATGGATCCATCCTTCGGTTTCCGCAGCAGCGCTGATCTCCGGAGGAGGTGCGTCTGTGAATCCGAGTGCGGCTGCGCGTGCAACAAGCGCGGCGATGAGCGCATCGAATGCATCGTCCGAGCGACGGCAAAGCTTCCGGGCGTCTTCGGTGAGCTGAAGCCAGGGAACCTGCTTCTCCAACGAGTTCTGGTCACTTGACACCCCACGAGCGATCGCCTCCCAAAACCGCTGGCGATGCTCACGCCGTGCCACCGGCGGTCGACCAGGCGACCGCATCGGCGGCCGCAACGCACGATCAGCCGGGCGACACTTCCTCGACCCCATCGCAACCCCTCACATCGAAGCGTTGCGACGACCGATTGAATCCACCCAGTACACCAGCTACGACTACCGCCAGACCCTCGACGACTACCGCGTTCTCGCGTCGATCGGAAGCGTCGGTGATGCCTACGACAACGCTCTGGCTGAGAGCTTCGTCGACTCCTTCAAGACCGAACTGATCCGCGACCGCGTCTGGCAGACCCGAAGCCAGCTGGAGCCTGCGATCGTCGAATACATCGCGTGGTTCAACACCACCCGCCTGCACGAGAGCCTCGGCGATATCCCACCCGACGAGCACGAAGCCCGCCACGCCCTCTACGCTGCAGTTCTCTCCCACCAATGAGGAGAAGAAACCACCAAACCAGGCCTCCGCGAAAACCAGCCTGGCTCACCAGAGTTGTCCGGCAATGGATGGAACTGCCACGGCGGGGGGGCACGTCGACACTCTTGACTCGGCTCGAAGCGCGGGCTACGGCGACAATGTCGCTGCTAGGGCGGCACCATTCGAGATCTACTTCAGCCAATGCTGAATCGGGCTTGTTCGGGTGGTCATCAGGTTCCGTCGGTGGCCTCTCCAGCAGTGGCAGAGGCTCAAGAAGGAGGTGGATCGATGTGACGTTCGGGGTGTCGGAGCACCCACGGGAATGCCTGAGCCCCAAAGATCCACGACGAGCGGGACAACCTCGCAGGGTGTAGAGGTAGAAGCTCGCGCGCGTCGTCGCTGCGACGCCGAGCCTCGCCATCAGGGGCTGCGTGCAGTGGTGGCCGGCGCGCACGGCCACGCCCTCCCAGTCGAGGATCTGCGCCACGTCGTGGGGATGGACGCCCTCGACATTGAAGGAGACGATCCCGGCGCGTAGGCGGCCAGCCCGTGCTCATGCTGCTCGATCGCCTCGAGGCCGACCGCGCTGATGTAGTCGAGCGCGGCGCCGAAGCCGACCGCCTCGATCGCCGGCGTGCCCGCCTCGAACTTGTGCGGGAGACTCATTCCAGGTCGTCCGCTCGAGGGTGACTTTGCGGATCATCTCCCCGCCAAGGTTGAAGGGCGCCATGCCCTCGAGCAGCTCCTGGCGGCCCCAGAGGACGCCGATGCCGCTCGGGCCGCAGAGCTTGTGCGAGGAGAGGGCGAGGAAGTCGCAGCCGAGCGCCTGCACGTCGATCGGCCGGTGCGCCGCCTGACAGGTCATAAGACAGACAACCAACACAACACGGCGTCAGTCGTAAATTGCGGTCATACCCCAGGGCCGTCAACGCCAACCATGGCAGCAACCAACAAGATTGATTGCATTTCGAGACTCACAGTTCGCTCGCGGGATGTCACCCCGGATCGGAACCTCCCTCATCCGCGCGCAGCCAGCACCCCTTTTAGCGGCTGAGCCGCGTGGATAGCGGTCCGGACGCCGAATCGATCCGCTCCGAGCGAAGTCGGGGATTGTTCTGGACTGGTGATCGGCAGGAACGGCGGCGCTTCGATGTACGTGTTAGATGGGATGACCTGGCGAGCCTGAGCCTCACCCAGCGAGACGGACACTCGGGTGCGCTTGACGCCAGAAACGCGTCCATCTAGCTTCGACTGTGAGGCGCGGCGTATGCCCTGCCCGGATCGGAGGCTTTGTGCCCGGGCCATACATCCACATCAGCTCAATGTGGCATGTGGCTGCGGACCCGGGTAGTGGGGGGCCCTACTCGCCGCTCGCCCAGCGATCGGCTCGACCCGGGGCGGGCGGGACCGAGGGCGGGCGAGCTCTCGGCGATCCTTCGAGCCAAGCCGAACTACGCCGCGCTCGGCGCCATCGGTCCGGATCTCTCCTTCTTCCTCCCCGACTTCCACGACTGATCCTCCCGGGCGGCACCCGGATACGTGTCTCAAGCGTGTTGACCGACGTCTGTCTTCGCCACAGCGAATCTCGCGCGATTATCAAAGGCTCCACGTCGGCTTCCACGTCAGCGCCCGGGACCTCGGCGAGGACTAGGGCCAGGTCCTGCGCGTGCGCCAGGTCCTGGAGGGAGGGACGATCGGCGGATACACTGTCGTGCTGACGGGGCCCGTTCCCCTGGTACGTGCGTCCGCGGCACGCCGGGCTCGCGTCCTCCGACGGCAGGCCGGCTTCGCCGGCCGACTGGCTCGGCGCGAGAGCCGGCGGGAGGTGGCCATCGGGTTCATCGACGGGTCGATTGCGGAGGGTCATCCCAGCCTGGCATCCGCCCGGATCCTCGTCGTCGACGAGGCTGCTGCCCGCCCGCTGCTCGCGCCTACCGCGACGGAGCACGCGACGTTCACCGCCTCGATGCTTGTGGGACAGGGAGAGGGCGTCCTTGGTCTCTGTCCGGACGCCCTTCTGCTCAGCCTCCCGGCAGTGAGCGCACCGATGCTCAGCGGCGCCATGCTTCCGGGAGAGGTCGCCGAGCGTCTGGCCGAGGCGGTGCGAGCCGCCGTGCGGGCGGGAGCAGACGTCCTGCACATGGGCCTCGAGTTCGACGCGATGCCCACTCGCCACGCGGCTCCCCTCACCGAGGCCCTCCGCGAAGCGGTCGGGCGCGGGGTGCGAGCGGTGCTCGCCGCGGGGAACTCAGGCCTCCCGGCCGCGTCCTCGGTCCTCGCCGCCGATGGGGCTGTGCCCGTCGCGCTCGGCGGCCGGGCCGGGGATCCTCACCCCCTCTCCACGTGGGGGCTGACGATCGGGAGACGCGGGCTCACCGCGCCTGGCGTCGATGTCCCCGGAGCCGTCCCTCCGGACGGGTACGCCCTGAGGTCCGGCAGCAGCTTCGCCGCCGCCTTCGTGACTGCGGGCTTCGCGCTCCTGCGCGCGGCCGGCCATGACCCCGATGCGGCCTGGGCAGCGCTGCTTGACTCCGGCGGGCGCGGCGCGACGCTCTTTCCGCCACCGCTCGACGCAGAGGCCGCCGATGCAAGGTTGTTCACATCTCAAAGGAGGGCTCATGAATACGCAGGACATCGGGCTGCCACAGGACATCGGGCTGCCGCAGGCCCTCGCGGACGTGGATAAGCCGTGCTGCGACGAATGCGCGGCGCGAGATGCGGCGGCGGGCGAGACCTACGTCTACGCTTTGGGTCAGCTCGACGTTCGGTTCCCCACCATCGGCATCGAACGCGAGTACCAGCAGCGCCAAGCGCGCCTCCCGGCTCCTCCGAGCGACACGTCTCGCGGCGCCCGCATGCGCCGGGTGCTCGAGGCCAACCCACACCTCGCGGCGCGGGTCTGCTACCTCCTGGTGGTCTCCGGCGTGCCCGCCTACGTCCTGTCGCCCGGTTCGCCGCATCTTCGGGACAGCCTCTTCGAAGCCGTCGAGAACGCCGGCTCTCCTGAGCACTGGTGCCTGCTGATCGGCCGCCGGGGGCCCATCGCCGGGCCGGGCGTGTGCGCCGGGGTGCTCGCACCGATCGCGCTCTGCGATCAGCTCTACACCTTCTCGAGCGACGACTGGCTGGATAGCCTCGAGGCCAGGGTGAACGGTGCGCTCGGTCCGAGAAAGGTGCCCGTCGAGGCCTTCCGCGCCACCACGCAGGAGCTTTTCGCCCGCATCGCGCGGTCCACTGAGAACATGGGGGCGACCGACGCGCACCGCGCACTCAACTACCTCCTGTTGCAGCACCCCGGCCTCTTCTTGGCCGGGGCGGAGCGGGCCGGGACCAAGGATCTCTCACGGGTCGAGACACGTCTGGTGCAGGGACCCGGAGCCCGCCGCGTCGTGGCGGTCATCCTCACGTTCGTCGAGCTCGCTACGGGGGTGCCGGAGCGGCTCTTCACGCGCGTGGACGTCAGCGAGGAGTGGCCCTTCGTCGCGGATTCCTCCGACGGCGAGCGCGGCCCGCTCGGCCTCATGCCTTTCGTGGAGAACGAGTTCGTCGGGATGGCCTTCTAGGTATGCCGCTCCTTTCGCCGTCCGCCGCCTACCTCCGCCATTTCGGGGCGGCCGCGCACGCGAGCATCGAGTACAGCTTCGACGCGAACCTGGACCGTCATGGCGTTACCGTGCGCGGCGGCGACGGCTTCGCAGGGGTCGTCGGCGAATTCGCGCGCTCGACGCCGTTCGCGGCCCAATGGGCGTGGGCGATCCAGCGCTTCGATCGCCGCGTGCAGCCCGACTCGTTCCTGTTCAGGGTCGACTGGTGCGCCGACGCGGTCCTCGCCCTCTCGCTGTACTGCCGGTTCCGCCACGAGCCCTCGGACGAGGCCTATGCAGACGCTATGCAGGCGGCCCGGCCTCACGTCTGGCAAGGCCCCGCGCCGGGCGTCCTCGCCGCGGTTCTCGGCGTTCCGGGACCCCGTGGGGTCGGATTCCGCGTCCATCGCTCCGGCGCCCTCCGTGTCTCCGCCTATTTCCGGGTCGATTCCCCCGTCACGATCCTTGGGCCCGATGCGCTCGACCGGCTCATGGACGCGAGTTCCTTCCCCGCGGAGGTTGCTGACCGGATTCTCGCCGACCTGGAGCAGATACATCCCGTCGGCCTCGCCGGCATCGTGGGGGTGGACGCTGGGTCGCCTGAGCGCGGGCATGCCCTCAAGTTCAACTCCCCCGACGTGCCGCTAGCGAACGCCCTGGCCTTCCTGTCGTCTAGAGGCGCCGAGCCCGCGGCGCTCGCCCGTCTGGGGATCGTCTCACGGGCGCTCCGGTCGCCGTCCGTGAGCTACCTCGGCACGCGCTACGACGCCGCGGGCTTCACCGGGTGGCGAGCCTACTTCTCGGCCGAGCCCGCACAGCATGCGACGGCGGAGGCACCCCGCGTCGTCGCCACCAACGTCACGGCGCAGCCGATGCGCCGCTCTCATCGCTAAAGGAGGTACTCCGATGCTCCCAGGATTCACAGGCCTCTCCACCGCCCCCGTCCACGGCGCAGGCCCCTCTGCCAACGCGGCCGTCCGACTCGCGCTTTGGGACACGCCGAGCCCCGAAAGGTGCCGCTACGCGAGGACCATCACGAAGTGCACAGGAGTGGTGCTCTGGTGCACAGAGGTCTTCGTCTGCGTCAACGGCAGCGAGGAGCGCAAGACGCCGTACCCATGCGGAGGTTGCATCGGGTTCGATTGGTGACCGGATGAACGCGTCGCTCGCCGGCTCCTGCTGGCCGGCGCTCCGCCGGGACGTACTGACGGCCGTCTCGGGAGGCGTCGCCTACCTCATCGACCACCAGTGCGACGACGGCTTCTGGCGGGAGTACGATCTCGCTCCCGGCCAGAGCGAGGCATGGACGACGTCCTGGGTCGGGTCGGCAATCCTCGCTACCGCGGCGTCCAGCGACCACCGCACCTCTCTCGCCCGGGCCGCTCGGGCCGTCGCCGGCGCGGCCGCCGACGGCGGCTGGGGTTACAACCGCGCCTCGCGACCCGACGCCGATTCCACCGCGTGGGCGCTCGCGTTCCTCAGCGCGATGGGGGTCGGCCTCGGTCGCGCGGGTCTGTGCTGCATGCGTGCCTACCTCGACGCCGGCGGCAGCGCGCACACCTTCCTTGATGACGACGCGGGTGGGTGGGGTGAGGCGCATCCCGACGTGACGCCGATTGCCGGACTGGCCCTGTTGGGCCTCGGTGCTCCGGCCTGCCTCGTCGACCTCGTCCGTGCCGCCGTCCTCGGATCGCCCCGCCCAGATGGCATTTGGACGTCCTACTGGTGGTCGACCGATACCTACGCGACGGCTTGGTCACTCAGATTCCTGGCCAGGTCGGGGGGTGTGCCCGCCAGTTGCGCCTCCAGCGGCGAGCGCTGGCTTGCACGCCTAGAGGAGGGTGGCACCAGCCCGTTCGAGAGCGCCCACCGGCTGCTCGCCGCCACAGCGCTCGGCCTGCACGCAGCCGACCTTGCCGTGGATCTCGTCGACGAGGTTCTTCGGGGAGCATCGGCCGGGGGTGCCTGGCCACCCTCGGCCGCCCTCATGGTCCCGTCGCGCCGCAACGAGCCCGGGTCGGGTCCCCATGCCGACACCAGAGGGATCATGACTACGGCCATCTCATCCGCGGCGCTCTGCGCATGGATGAGGGCCGCTGACGCGGTGCGTGTGTGACCCCGTCGCGGTAGCGGTATGCCGTCGATGTCCGACGGGCGCGTGACCCTGGCTCGCACAGTACGGCGACCCGTTGGCGGCCGAGGTGTCGTAGAAGTAGCCGCGTTCGAGTACGACGTTTTGTCGCGCCCGCGGCTCAAACGGCTCCGCACTCTCCGTTTCCGTCGATTTGGCGAGCCCGACCCTCGTCGTCTCCGGTCATATGCACGATCGGGTAGCTGCCTCGAGAGCGGGCTGCTCGAACGTGTCGACGATCGTCCGACCCCTTTTGCCGCCTCGTCTTCAAGAACGCACTCGGCACCGACTTCGGCGATCGCGCTAGCTATCCGTTCGACGATGAGGGCCTAGACGGCTCAGGAGCCGATGAGGACGACTGTGTAGCCGCCGAAAACTTGACCGTCCTGACTTGCGCTGAGCCGGTAGACGTGCGCCTCCCCTGCGGCGGGTGGCGCATCAGTTGTCGTGCACGCGACCTGCTGGTCGTCACCGACAACGTGCTGCTGGTCGGCTCCCGCGCCCGTTGGGCGGCCGCCGCCGACAGCACCTGGCGGTGAGAGCACAGCAGCCCCGGTGGGCACGGCTTGATTCGGGAACTGGCCACGCGTGCCGGTGTGCAGCTGAAGCCACGGCATGGCGCTCGGCGCGACGCGGGTCGCGGTCACCTGTGCGGACGCCCCGTAGAGCGGCCCGACCTTCAAAACCACCGGGGCGTGTGCCCCGGGAAGCGCCTGCAAAGGGAGACCCCCGCCAAGGGCCTGATCATCATCATCTGGCCGCCCACAGCGGGGACGACGTGGATGTTGCGCTGGCCGATGTGGCGGTTGAGAGACGCATCCCAGGGCGGGTTGCCGAGCGCGTCGGAGGTGTAGTCCCAGGCGCGTACGAGCAGGCATTCGTGCCCGCCGTTGAGGAACATCGGCGTCCACGCTTCGGGGCACTTGACGACCTTATGCGACCAGCCGCTGCCTTTCGCTCCGAGCGACGCGACAGTCTGGCCGATGAGGTGTGCGCTGCCGGGCCCAATGCCGAGCGACGGGTCACACCAATAGAACTCGACGATGACTTCCAGGGCTTGGGCCTGCCCGAAGTTCCAGACATGCGCGTAGACGGTGACCCCTTCAGCTCGTTCGAATACTTCCGGGCTCCGGTGTGGCCTTTGAGGCGGGTGCGGGTGAGTCCGTGGCGTCGTTTCAGGTGGCTGATGCGGCCCTCACAGCCGGCTCGGTGGCGGTAGCGGCGTCTCCAACCGCGGGTGTGTTGGACGGGATCGGCTCTGCCTTGGCGTGGGATCACCCGGTCTTTGACTGCGAGGCGGTCGAGCACTTCGTCGCCGGTGCTGTTGCCGTAGGCGCGGTCGGCAAGGACGGTGTCGATGCGCATGCCCGCCGGGCGTGCGGCGGTGACAGCGGCTTCGAGGGTGGATACGTCGGCGGGGTTTCCGGTGTAGAGCTGGTGGGAGACGACGAGCCCTTCGGGGGTGTCGGCGATCGACGCCTTGTAGCCGAACTCCGTTGGTCTTTGTGGTTTGCCCCGCCGGATCGGGCGGGCGTCGGGGTCGGCGGGCGACACGAGGCGATCCGGGATGACTTTCTCGCCGGTGAGGCGCCGGGCGGTCTGGGCGATGACCCTCTCAGCCAAGGCGATCTCCTCGGCGAGGCCAGCCGTCTGCGCCCGGCCTTTGCGTCCCGCCTGGCCGACTGCCCGGCGGGCGTTCGCGAGTACCCGAGTGGCGCCGCGGGCTGCGCGGACGGCGAGGTCATGCAAGGCGCGGGTTTCACGGTCGACTGGGGCGCTCGACGAGTGCCCGTCAGGTCCCCCTTCGAGCCCGCGCCGTTATGCGGCCGCTTTGGGAGCGTTCCGTGTTGGTGGGGCTCCCCTGCAGGGGCCTGTCACCTTCCTGGTCGCCTCGCCGCGGCCCGGAAGGGACACACGCTTCGGTGCTCTCTCTTGAAGGCACCTGCGTTGAAGCCCCGTGCTGGGGTGTCCAGACAGCTTCGCAGCTGTCTGGGACGCGGCCGCCAGGAGCGAAAAGGCGGCACCAGGAGTATCGACACGAACGCGACGAGCCTTGAGTCGGCACATCCGCCCCGCGTGGCGCGACTTGCTCGGGTGCGGCCGCGCCTTCTGTGGGTCTTCCTCCCCGCTGGTAGAGGTCGTGTCTAGACGTCCGACCAGTTCCAAACCCTAATTACTACTAGTAGCTTTAGTGAGGTTCATTCGTCCCGGGGTGTTCGCGGTGGATGCGACATGTCTGCCAGGTTTGTTAAGTCTTGGTTATGGCGGGTCCGTTTTCCCGGACACGAGGCGTTTTTCTGCGTGTAGGGACCAAACGGGGTGTTCGTGCCTCGGCCAAGTCTCGTGGTCAGGAGTCAATCGTGTCGTTTTCTCACCTGTTGTGTCGTCGTTTCAGTGTCGTGCCCCTCGCGGTGGCGGTGGGTGTGCTTGTCTCGGCGTCCTCCGCCTTGGCGGGTCCGGTGTGGTCGGAGCCCGCGGGCTGGAATCAGGGTGTGTCCGCGACGCCTGGTGGTTGGTGGACGTCGCCGGATGGTGGGGTGACGATCGTCGGGAAGCCGAATGCGGACTTCCCGTCTCTGGCGTACCTGCAGACCGCGTACTGCAACCCGTACGGCCCCAATACGCAGCTGGTGGGCGCGGGGTTGACGCGGATCAGGTGGCATGCGAACGCGAGTGACATGCACGCGTACCTCAGGTTCCTCGCCCCGAACGGCAACGATCTCGGGGTCGGTGGAGGCCTGACGAGCCTCGCCTCCACACGACGGTATTTCTATAACTACGTCCCGGAGGGCGTGAACCTCGAGTTGCAGAAAGACGCGTTGACGCAGGACGCGTATTCGTTCGTGGGTGGGCAGTGCGTGTGGGGCAGCGTCATCTTCAACGGGGCCGGCTCCGACGGGGTGGTCGACAGCGCCGGGTTCACGCCACTTGTGACGAACCGCCTCGACAGCGTCCGCGTCGAGGACCTCCAGGGCCCCGCCGTCTCGGGTGCGACGTCGTGGGCGTCGTGGATCACCGGCAACGACGCGCCGATCGAGTGGGATCAATCCGACAACACCTACCGGCGTGGCACGACTGGCGCGCGGGTAACGGGTGGCGGCAGCGTGGATGTCGGCGACACCGCGGACGGGCATTTGGGGGCGTGGGTCCCCGTGGGTGGCCTGGCGGACGTCGCGCACCAGATCTGCGCGTACCGATCGGCACCCGGCTGGGGTGAGGCACAGGGCTGCGCGACGTTCAAGTTGGACCGCACCGACCCCGCCGCGCCGCAGATCACGTTGTCGCCTGATCTCGCAGGCGCTTGGGGCAACACCGCGGTCGGCGTGTCGACGCAGGCGACCGGCGACGGGTCCGGCTCGGGATGGGACCGAAACCAGTTCACCGTCGACGGCGGGGCTTGGGTGGACTCCCCCGCCGCCTTCACGATCACCGCGGAGGGCGATCACACCGTCGCCTCCCGCGCTGTCGACAGGGCTGGCCGGGTGAGCGCCCCGTCTGCCACGCGGGTGGTGCGGATCGATCGGACGCCTCCCGTCGTGTCGGGCGCCGCTGTGGATGGCCGGTCGGGGGTGTTGTCGTGGGCGATGAGCGACCGCGTCGGGTTCGGCTCCTGCCCGGTGAGGGTGGAGTTGAGTGGCCCGGGGACGAACGGTGCGGTGGTCGGGGTGTTCAGCCAACCCGCCGGGTCGCTGAACCCGGGTGGGGCGTCGGTGGTGTTGCCGTTGGGGACGATGGCGAACGGCGATTACACCGCCCGCCTCACGGTGTGCGACACGGCGGGAAACCAGGTGGTGGTGCCGGTCGCGTTCACATGGACCGGGAACCCCGATGGGGGTCTGGTTGGGGCGGCGGCACGGTTTGTCGCACTGGACGTCTCTTCGCCCGACTCCACGTCACGGCACGATGTGGGTGGTGTGGCGGTCCCGGTGGTCAGGCGCGTCTACAACCACGTGTTCGTATTGTCGGGTCGTCTGCAGCGGCCGGATGGGTCGGTGTTCGCGAACGCCCCCGTCGAGCTCCGCGACGCAGCCGGCGGGTACGCGGGCGGTGCGCGCACCGACGGGAACGGTGGGTTCACGGTGTCGGCCCGCGCGTCGATCGGTGGGGCATGGACGTTGGGGATGGTGGGGTCGTCGGTGCGTGCGGCGGTGGCGTGGCTTGAGGTCAGGCCCCGGGTCGCGACGCGCGTGCGGATGACGCAGCACCGGAGGGTGCTTGTCGTGTCGGGGTCGTTGGCGCCGTCGACCGGGGTGGGTGGGAAGGTGGTGCAACTGGAGTGGTTTGACCGCACGACCCGCAGGTGGCGTCCCGCCCTGGATGGGCGCGTCGGCGTGGATGGGCGGTTTCAGTTGGCGTACCGGTTCAGCCGGCCGGGCCGCTACCGCGTCGCAGTCCGCGTCAGCGTGAAGACCGATGCCGGGTGGCCGTACCTGGCGACAACCAGCCGGGCCGTGACCGTCACGGTCGGATAACCCCGAGTCGACGCGGCGACCGGACCTCGACCTGAGGTCCGGTCGCCTGTTCGCTCCGCGGGGGCTCGCACGGATGCCACCACCCACCAACACCACCACCTCCTCGTCGTCGTCGGCTCGGGTTTCGCGGCGGTTCGCGCGGCGGGCGTTTCGGTCGCCGGAGCCGATCCCCGCGGAGTTGCGTGGACGGTTGGTCGCGGAGCGCGACCCGGTCGGCCAGTTCACGATCATCACTGAGTACCTACGGCCCGTGCTCGTGCGCCGGGCCGCGGCATGTGGCGTCGGACACTGCGCTGAGGACGTCGCGGCGGAGGTGATCGGCAGTTGGTACAACCGCGTCGCGTTGGCGCGGCCCGTGACCTACGCAACCCCGCACGCCTACCAGCATCTGCGCGCGGACCTCCTCACCTCGGTCAGGAACGCGGCGATGAGTTGGCACCGCGACACTGATAACCACACGATCCCCGTCAGTGATGAGGCCCTCACCGCCCTCGCCGGGGCTGTGGCGGACGCGGGTGTCGATGAGGTCTTCGACACCGAGGACGTACTCGCGTTGTCGGAGGCGTTGTCTCGCCTCGACACCACAGAGGCGGATGTCGCGCGGCTCGTGGGGTTGGAGGCCGTGTCGATCCGGGAGGTGAGCGACCGGACAGGGATCCCCGCCTCGACTGTCGCGGACGTGTGGGGCCGCGTGCAGGAAACATTGCGGGGAAGCGTGGAGCGGTACCTGACCGGTGAGTACTGCCGCGAGGCGGCCCCGCACCTCGCGCTCCTGGATGTCCAACGCCACGCCGAAGACCGCGGCCTCACCTTCCGACCCCTCGACGACCAGCTCGGCGAGGTTGAGGCGCGGAGGGTCGCCCGCCACGTCTACGGCGACCCCCAGGCGGGGACGGTGGGGTGTGCGGCGTGCCGACGCGCACGTGGCCGGCAGCGCACCGCCCTCGGCGTGTTCCTACCTCCCCCACTCCTCGGACCCGGGCTGTTCGGGCAGGTCCGCGACGTGTTCGTGGGTGCGTGGGACGCGACGTTCGGTGCCCTCGCCCGCCTCATCGACGATGCGTGGACAGGTGTTGTCGGGTCGGGTGGGGCGGCCGCAGGGTTCGGTGGCGCGAAGGTCGCCGCCCTCGTCACCGCCGCGACGATGGCGGTCACCGCCCCGACCGTCGTCCCAACCCTCATCGACCACCAACCGACCGCGCGCCCCGCCGTCGCGCAGGTCGCGACACCACGACCCACGGCCCAGGCCGCAGTACGGTCCGCGCCACCGACGACCCGCGTACGCGCCTCCGCATCGAAACCGACCGCGACGGCGTCCGCCAAGCCCGTGACCAAACAGGCGGCGGGCAGCCGTCCCGCACGTCCGACCACCTCCGCAACACGGTCCGGTGGTGCGGGCAGTGCGATCGCCGAGTTCACGCCCGGCCCGTAACCGCGTCCCAACCACCCCGGGGTTTGTTAGGGGTTGGTTAAGCAGGGGTCATGAACCCGGACAACCACGCGTTTCTTGCGTGTAGGGGGTGAGGAGGCGACTGGGCCTTCTCCGAAACCCCAGGGTCGGCGCGACGCCGGTCCTGACTGTCTGGGAGGTGTTGTTGTGAACACGGTTGTGGTGATGGGCAGGTTGACCAGGGCGCCGGAGATGGCGTTCACCACCGGTGGGAAACCGGTCGCGCGGATGCGGCTGGCGATCCCCCGCCCGGGCGATGACGGCGCGGAGTTCGTCGACACCGTCGCCTATGACGGGTTGGCGGACGCATGTGGCCTGTACCTCGCCCGCGGCCGGCGGGTTGGGGTGGTGGGGCGTCTGGTGCATGAGGAGTGGGACGCACCGGACGGGAGTCGGCGGGAACGGCTGGTGATCGTCGCGCGGGATGTCGAGTTCATCGACGCACCAGCAGCAGCCCAGGAACAGTCCGCGGCGCGTGTCGCAGCGTAAACCGGTGTGTCGGGCGTGTCGGTGAGTGCTGGCACCCGTGCGGCGTCGCCGCGCCCGCCGACGCGCCCCCGGAAACCCCGGTTGGTGGCAACCCAGTAATAAGCGAAAGGAGACGACATTGACACGGACACGACGAGGGTCCCTCGCCGCCGGGGCGTGGGCGGCACTGCTGCTCAGCCCGGCGGGTGTGGTGGCTGCGCAGAGGGTTGATGCGAACCCCGACATCCGGGCGCTTCCGGGTGGAGCGACGTTGCAGGGGTTGATCAACGGGATCGCCGCGTTCGCCGGGCTCGCGTGCCTCGCAGGCCTTCTGATTGGGGCGGGGTTGTGGGCCGTCGGCTCGCACGCCCAGAACTACCAGCAGTCCTCTGCCGGCAAGAAAACGGTGCTCACGTCGTTCGCGACCGCCCTCCTTGTGGGTGGTGCGACCGGGATCATCAACTTCTTCCTCGAGACCGGCGGCGGCATCAAATGACCGACCCCACCTCCAAACGCCCGATGCTGCTCGCGGCAGTAGCCGCGGCAGTGTTTCTCGGGGGGTGGGCGACGGGCCACCGCACTACCCGCGAGGCGGCCTCCCCCGTCCTGCCCGCCCCGCCGCGGGCCGCGACCCCCGCCGTGGTTGATGCCGCGGTGGTGGTGCGGTCGCGGGCGGGTGCGGTCGC
>JANLSF010000702.1:0-31861 GCA_031362285.1 Gemmatimonadota bacterium
GGCCGCCGCCCGCGTGTACAGCGGTGCGCGGGGGTCGCGCGCGGCGTCATCGCCAGGCGTGGCCAGCGTCACGCCGTTGGCGGCGTCGAACATGGCGTCGTTGCGGAGGGCCACGACGAGCGCGAGGTGCCGCCGCGCCCCGCGCGCCACGTGGGCCAGTAGCGCGCGCGAGGCGCGCAGGTCGAGCACGTCGGTGAAGAGCACCACCAGCGCGCGCTTGCGTTGGTGCGCCGCCAGGAAGCGGAATCCCTGCGCGTAGTCGGGCTCGGCCAGCGACGGCTGCAGTGGCGTGTACGCTTCGCGCACCGCGAGCAGGGCACCGCGCGCACGGTCCGCCGGCACGAAGGCGCGGATGGCATCGTCGAAGACGAGCGTGCCCACCCGGTCGCCGGCCGCGGCAGCCACGTCGGTGAGGATGAGCGACGACGTGAGCGCATGCTCGAACCGCGAGAGCTTCCCGGCCACCTGCGTCATCCCCCGGCCGGCGTCGATCAGCGTGATCACGCTCTGCGACCGCTCGATCGTGTACTCGCGAACGATCGGCTTGCCGCGACGCGCCGTGGCCTTCCAGTCCATGTGGCGGGGATCGTCGCCGAGCACGTAGTCGCGGAGCCCGCCGAACGCCTGCCCCTCGCCACGTCGCTTGAGCGCCCGCACGCCCACGGCGTCGAGGCGATTCTGCATCGCCAGCCACCGGAATCGCTTCACGCCGCGCACCGACGGCAGCACGTCCAGATGATCGCCCGGCGACGCCACCAACCGCGCGCTCAACAGGCCAAGCGACGTCGTCAGGCGCGCGCCCACCGGCCCGAGGTCGAACCGGCCGCGCGCGAGCGCGGTGACGGTGAACGGCACCTCGGCGGAGCCGAGGCCCGGGAGGGCGACCTGCAGGCACCCGATGCCGCCCTCGACGACGGCCGGCAACCGGTCGGCCAGCGTGAGCGTGAGCGCCCGGCGACTCGACGAGTGGATGGCGTAGCGCCCCGCCTCGTCATCGCCGACGCCGGTCGTGGCCGGCAGCTCGCGGGTGATCGTGATCGCCGCCGAGGGGGGCAGCAAGAGGAAGTCGGCCACCGTGGCGAGGGCGAGGACGGCGGCCGCCCCGCCGGCAATCAGCAGCCCGGTCTCGCCGGGAACGAACCAGAGCGGAGCGGTGACCACCACGCCCCACACCAACCGCCGCTCGGGTGCGATCCGCGTGAGCGACGCCCACGCGGTCCCCAGCAGGCGGCGCGGGCGCGACCTGATCACGTGGGCGCGTCGATGCGCAGCAGGATGGCCGCGAGGACGTCGTCGGGGGTGCGTCCTTCCACCTCGAGTTCCGGCGCCAGCGTGATGCGATGGCGCAGCGCGGGGGGGACGCGCTCCTTCACGTCGTCGGGGATCACGTAGTCGCGCCCGGCGAGCGTGGCCGCGGCGCGCGCCGTGCGCAGCAACGCCACGGAGGCCCGCGGCGAGGCGCCGAGCGACAACGAGCTCTCCTCCCGCGTCGCCCGCGTGATGGCGGCGATGTAGGCGCGCACCTCGGGAGCCACGCGCACCTGGTCACCCATGGCCCGCAGGGCGAGGGCCGACTCGCGGTCGAGCAGCGCGGCCAGCCCCGACGTCGCCAACCGCTCGGCATCGAACCCGGACTCGTGCGCCGCGAGCATCGCCAGTTCGGCCTCCGGCGTGGGGTAGCCGATGATCGTCTTGAGCAGGAAGCGGTCGAGTTGCGCCTCGGGGAGCGGGTACGTGCCCTCATGCTCGACCGGGTTCTGCGTGGCGAACACGGTGAAGAGCGAGTCCAGCGGCCGCGTGGTGCCGTCGGTGGTCACCTGGCGCTCGCCCATCGCCTCGAGCAGCGCGGCCTGCGTCTTGGCAGGGGCGCGGTTGATCTCGTCGCCAAGCAGGATGTCCGTGAAGATCGGCCCCGCCTGGAACTCGAACCCCTTGGTCGCGTCGCGCAACAACGACACGCCGGTCACGTCGGAGGGCATGAGGTCGGGGGTGAACTGCACGCGCGCGAAGCGGAGCCCCAGGGCGAGCGCGAGGGCGCGCACCATCAGCGTCTTGCCGGTGCCCGGAACCCCCTCGATCAACAGGTGGCCGCGGGCGAGGAAGGCGACGAGGGCATCGGTGATCGCGTCGTCCTGCCCCACCACCACGTGGCCGACGGCGGTGCGAACCTGCGCGAGGAGTTCGGCGCCTCGTTCGGGGGTGAGCGTCATCAGGAATCCTTGCGGAGGGAGTGTTCGATGGTCGCGAGGGCGTCGCCCACCGCGGCAAAGTCGCGGGCGGCGTGCCCGTTGGCGAGCGCCTTTCGCAGCGTGCGCACCGGCGCCCCGAGGCCCGGCACGCGGGCCGCCGTCCGTTCGAGGAAGGCGTCATCCGACAGGGAGATGACGCCGCGAGTCGGGCCCCGGTCGAGCCGGCGCCGCAGACCGCGCACCAGGCGTTGCGTCGCCGTCTTCGTGGCGCCCACCTGGACGTAGGCGCGCGCGAGGGCGTCCACGTGCTCGATGGGTGAGCGGCGCTCGATCGCGCCCTCGGGTGCCGGCGGCACGAGCCGCGGCATGCGCATGACGAGGAACAGGAGGCCGGCAATCGCCAGTTGGGCCAGCACGTGCCCTTCGGACGTGTCGGAGAAGAACACGACCACGGCGCGCACCGTGCCGGGCTGGACACCATGCCCCTGGTGATACTCGTCGAACAGCAGCCACGTGCGCCGGATGCCTGCGTCGCGATCGCGCAGGTACTCGAGGGCCCGCACCCAGGCCACGCTCAACCCGTGGGCGCACTGCCGCATGGCGTCGTTGCGCACGAGGTCCGCGTCCATGCCGATCACGACGCGGCCGCGACCATATCCGAACCCGAGCAGGACCGGCCCATCGTCGGCCACGGTGCTGTCACGCCGGCGCGTCGCGGAGTCCGGCGACACGGTGCGGAGCAACGTGTCGAGCGCACCGGGCGGTGGCGCCGTCCACCGCACCGTGCTGAACCGGGCTGACCGGAGGAACCATGGTGGCAGTTGGGTGGCTTTCGCCGGACAGGGGAGGCCGGCTGCGCCGAAGTCCGCCAGCATTCCCGCGGGCCCGCTCGCGACGTGCAGCGAGTCGGTCATCAGCTCGTCCGCAGGGGACGCGATGACGTACAGGCCGGCGCCGGCCCGGACCCGCTCGAGGAGCGCGTGCACTTCGGTCGCACGCAGTGGCTCGCTCGGGGCGAGCAGCACGTGGACCATCTCGGTGCGCGACGGCACCTCGGCCCGCGTGTTCTCCCCGACCCGCCATCCGAGCCTGCGCGGCAGGTCGGCCGCGAGCGATGCCGCCAGCGGCGTGGTCTCGCGGGTGGTCAATCGGGCGTCGCCCAGGAAGGTGTTGGCGCGCTCCGGCGTCAGGAGCGCCGACGCGATCGCGATGCCCAGCAGCAGGGGCACCATGACCGTCGGGCGAGCATACCATGGCGGCGTCGCGACGGGGGCGGCCGCGCGCACGGGCGCCGTCATCGACCGCGCTCCGGCACGACCATCGGGCGAGCGTCGACCAGCAGCGCGCGATACTCGGCTTCGCTCACGGTGCGCTCGCCGTAGATGGCGCGATCGTAGCGGACGCGAAAGGCCTGGAACCGGTCCGAACTCGGGGCGCGCTCGCGCCGCAGTTCGCGCGCGTACTCGCCGGCCGTCTTCGAGGTGTGGACGCGAACCTCGCCGCGTGCGCCCAGCGCGGTCAACAGCGACCGAAAGAGCGCGTGGGCGGCGTCGGTGTAGGCGCCGGCGCGCGCCAACCGTTCCGCTTCGCCCCATGGGTCACTCGCCTGGACCGGGCCGCCGCGCCGTCCCGTGACCACGCCGCTCGCCATCTCGGCGCGCAGGTCGAGCGCGAGCCGGATCACGAGGAGCAGGAGGAGGGCGCCCAGCACCGTGTACACCACGGCGCGCGTCCCGACCAGGCCGGCCGCGCCCTCGATCAGTCGGGACAGAAACTCCACGATCGCCCGCAGCAGGCGGTCGAAGATCGACTCCGCGAAGTCCCGCTGGTACGCGGGACGCGCCACGATCCGGTTGACCGTGTCTTGCACCTGCGCGGGCGACCACGGCGTCGCCGCCTGCAGCAGCACCATCAGGCGGGCCGCGTCGGGTCGAGGGTCGCCCCGCCACGGCCGAGCGCCTGCGTCATGTGGTCCAGGTCGAACCCTTCGGCGCGAATGCGCGAGTCATAGTAGAGCACCATCTCCGTGAGGGCGAGCACGGGGTAGATCGCGATCGTGATCAGTGTCGAGACGAGGGTCGAGATCACCTGGCTCCCCCCCAGCGCGACGCCGATCACGCCGCCAAGGCCGACCGCCACCACGAAGTAGATGACCCAGACGAGGGCCATCGTGGCGAGGATGTGGCCCTTGCGTCCGTCCGAGAGCGCCACCGAGCGCCGAAAGGATCCCGGCTGGCCGAGGTTTTCCAGCGTGATCGCCGGGACCACCGCGAAGTAACGGGCGAACACCCAGAAGAACGGCACCACGAACAGGATGAGCCCGAACCCGAGCAGGATGTTGCGCGCGATCCCCGCGGCGATCAGCGATCCCGCCTTCGGGAGGACGTCCTGGAGGGCCGTGCCGAGGTCGCCGGCTTCGCCGAGGTAGGCCCGCGATCCGATGTGCATCACGACCGCGCTCATCAGGCCATAGACCACCAACGACACGAACATCATCAGGCCGCCGACGGCGCTCGTGGCAAGGCTCGCACTCTCGGCGCCGCTCTGCACGATGAATGCGCCGACGAGGTACGGCACGTTCCCGATGGCCGCAGCCATCATGTACGTGAGGGGCTGCTGGCGATACAGCGTGAACGCCGCATCGACGATTTCGGTGGTGGAACGCGCGCGCAATCGGACGTCGGACACGGGAGCCCTTCGGTCAGGGGAGCGTTCGGCGAGGGTGCTGGGCGGCGCCGGCGTCGGCTCCTGCAAGGCAATCTGAGCGCCCGGGCGCGCCGACGGCTAGGTCGCGGCGCGTCCCGTGGTCGCCAGCCGGTACGCCAGCGGCCCCAAGGCCGCGCCAACCACGGTCACGAGGATGGCGGCCGGTTCGTACTCCCCTCCCAGCAGCGAGAGTCCGATCACGCCGGCCAGGATGATGAGCGGAATCAAGGCCAGCACCGTCACGCCGGTGGCGCCGAGGGGAATCCGGAACGGCCCGCGCAGGGTCGGCTCCCGGCGCCGGATCATGATCAACGCGCCGAACTCGAGCAGCAGCGCCAGCGCGTAGAACACGACGTCGGCCACCACCAGCCCGCTGAACGGGAGCAGGACCACCACCGAGTAGATCGCCGCCGACACCAGCACGGCCCCGCGCGGCGTCCCGCGTTCGTCGGTGTCGGCCAGCCGCGCCGGCAGCAAGCCGTCGGCGGCCATGGCGGCCGGGATCCGCGAGTACGCCAGCAGCGAGGCGTTGAACATGCCCAGCGCGCTCACCATCCCGGCGAGGGCCAGCCACGCCGCAAAGAAGCCCCCCAGGGGACCGGCGGCGACCTGCGCGATCGTCGGCCACGCCCCGTCGGACCAGGTGCGCCAGTCACTCGCCGAGAGCGCCGCCGTCACCGGTAATAAGTATCCAAGTGTTACTAATGGAACGGCAATTGCCAGCGCGCGCGGGTACGTCCGCGCCGCATCCGTGATCTCGCCGCCGACCGTGCTCGCGTTGTCCCAGCCGATGAAGTTCCACAGCGTGATCGAGAGTCCGAGCCCCGCCACCTTCCACGGGTCGCGTCCCTCGGGCACGAACGGCGACCAGGGCGCGTGCGTGGCCTGCGGCAGGGCCGCCAGCGCGAAGGCGAAGAACCCCACGGTGATGAGCAGCCCCGCCAGCAGCGACGCCCGCCCCACCGGCCTGGCCCCCCGCAGGTTGAGCGCCGTCGATCCCCAGATCATCACCAGCGCCACCACCCACCGCGCCCACGGCCCCAGCCCCGGAGCGAACCAGTTCAGGTAGAGCGTGAACAGCACCGGGAAGATTGCCATGTCCACCAGCGAGTAGCACCAGGTGAGCCACCCGTTCTGGAACGCCCAGAACGGCCCGAACGCCCGCCGCACCCACCGGTAGTAGCCCCCTTCCTCCGGGAGCATGCTCGCGAGCTCCCCGATCAGGAGCGCCTCGGGCAGCGCCCAGCAGAGGGGCACCAGCACCAGCAGCAACAGCGCCATGCCCGGGCCCGTGGCACTCACGAGCGCCTCCATCGAGAACGCGCCGCCGCTCACGGTGAAGAACATCACGAAGACCAGCCCGGCGGTGCCGAGCGAGCGTTGGAGCTTGAGGCCGGGGCGCGGCGTGCCGGACACCTACGGCGTGACCGGCTTGTCGGGGTCCACGCCCTTCCCCTTGAAGTCGCCGGCGCGCACGATGGTCAGCTTGTCGATCGACACGAACTTCCGGAACGCGGCCGAGACCTCGGCCGCCGTCAGCGTCGCCAGTCGGGCCTCGAGTTGCGCGTCGTACTGCGTGGTGCGTCCGAGATAGAGCTGGGTGCCGAGCGCTCCCACCAGCTCGCCGTCGTTGGCGCGCGACTGCAGGCGCTGCTGCGCCAGCGCCTGCCGCGCCTTCTCCACTTCGTCGGCCGTGAAGCCCTCCGCGAGCGCCTTCGCGATCTCCTCCCTGAACGCCGCCTCCAGCCGCACGACGTTCACCGGGTTGTAGATCGCGAACGCCGCCCACAGCCCGGACCGGTCGAGCGACCGCACCTGCATCTGCGTCCCCACGCCATACGAGAGCCCGTCCTTCTGCCGGATCCGCGTGGCGAGGCGCGAGTTGAGGAACCCGCCCCCCATGATGTGCGTGGCCACCAGCATCGCCGCGTACTCGGGGTCATCGTCGCGGAGCGCCAGGTTGGCGGCCGCCGCGAAGAACGCGTTCGCCTTGTCGGGGGTCTCCAGCGTGATCACGCTGTCCTTCACCGCCACGAACGGCGTCACGACGCGCTCGAACGCGACCGCGGAGGCCCAGCCGCTGAACGCCGTCGCGACCGCCCCTTTCACCTCGGCCGGGTCGAAGTCGCCGACCACCGACACCGTCGCGTTCGCCGCGCCATAGAAGCGCGCGTGGAACGCCTTGAGTCCCTCCACCGTGGCGGCCTTGAGGTTGGCGAGCTGCTCGTCGATCGTCGGCTGGTACAGCACCGTTCCCTTGGGGAACGGGTTGAGCCGCCGCTGCAGCGCCATCACCGCCTGCATCTGTGGCTCGGCGCGCTGCGCCTCCAGTTGCGCCACGTTCGCCCGGACCACCTCGTCGAACTCCTTGGCGTCGAAGGCCGGCGTGCGCAGCACCTCGGCCAGCAGCGCGATCGACGCCACGAGGTTCGGTCGGGTGGTTTCCACCCGCGCCGTCACCTGGTTGCCGCCGCCACCCACGCTCCACTGCGCCTTGAGCGCGTCGAACCCGTCCTTCAGTTGCTGGCGCGTGCGCGCCACCGTGCCGCGCGACAACAGGCTGGCCGCGAGCGACGACGTCGTCGCCAGGTCGCCGAGCGCGGCCGGAGTCCCGTAGCGCAACGTGATGCTGGCCACCACCGAGTTGCCGCGCGTCTTCTTGGGCAGCAGGGCGAACCGCACCCCCGCCGGCAACGCGGCGCGCGTCGTGCGCGCGTCGATGTTGGCCGGCGACGGGTCGAACGCCTCCGCCTCGGCCAGCCGCGCCTGCCCCTTGTAGTCCTTCACCAGCGCGGCCACGTCGGCGCCCTCCGGTATCTCGATCCGGTCCGGCTCCGTCGTGGGCACGAACAACCCGATCGTCCGGTTCGACTGGCGCAGGTAGGCGCGCGCCACCCGGTTCACGTCGGCCACGCTCACCTGCCTGATCCGGTCGCGCGTGAGGAAGAGGATGCGCCAGTCGCCGGCGGCAATGAACTCCGAGAGGCCGAGCCCCACCTCCTCGCTCGAATTGAGCAGCAGGTCCACCTGCTTCGCGATCCCCGCCTTGGCCCGATCCACCTCGGCCAGGGTGGCCGCCGAGTCGGTGACGAGGTGACGCACGGCCGCATCCATCCTGGCCACGACCGTGTCGAGGTTGCCATCGCGCGTCACGCGGGCGAACACCATGAGGGGCGCCGGCTCGGCGCGGGCATCCACGTTGGCGCCCACCCCCGCCGCCAGCTTCGTCTGCACCAGCGCCCGGTGCAGCCGCCCCGACGGCGCCTCGCCCAGCACGTGTCTCAACACGTCGATCGCGGCGAAGTCCGCGTGCGACGCGGCGGGCACGTGCCAGACCATCATCACCAGCTGGATGTCGCCCACGCGCCGGAGCGTCACCATCCGCTCGCCATCCTGCGCCGGCTCCCGCGTGTACGTGGGGAAGAGCATGTTGCCGCGGTCGATCGCCCGCACCGGCCGGGGGAGCGCGCCGAATACCTTCTGCACCTTGGCCAGCGTCGCCGCCGGGTCGAACTTCCCCGCGATCGTCAGCACCGCGTTGTCGGGCTGGTAGTACCTCCGGTAGAACGCCTGCAGGCGCTCGATCGGCACCGCCTCGATGTCCGATCGCGCACCGATCGTGGCCTTGCCGTAGTTGTGCCACAGGTACGCCGTCGAGAGCGTCCGCTCGTACAGCACGCCGAACGGGCTGTTCTCCCCGCTCTCGAATTCGTTGCGCACGACGGAGAACTCCGACTCGAGGTCCTTCTTGGCGATGTACGAGTTGAGCATCCGGTCGGCTTCGAGGTCGAGCGCCCAGTCGAGGTTTGCGTCGGTGGCCGGGACGACTTCGAAGTAGTTGGTGCGATCGTACCAGGTCGTCCCGTTGGGCCGGGCCCCGTGATCGGTGAGTTCCTGCGGGATGTTCGCATGCTTCGGCGTCCCCTTGAACACCAGGTGCTCGAGCAGGTGCGCCATGCCGGATTCGCCGTACCCTTCGTGCCGCGAGCCCACGAGGTAGGTGATGTTCACGGTGACCGTCGGCTTCCCCGCGTCGGGGAAGAGGAGCACGCGAAGTCCGTTGGCCAGCCGGTACTCCGTGATCCCTTCGACCTCGGTGACCTTCTCGGGTGCCGGGGGCAACGGGGCGCTCGCGGGCGCCTTCGTCACGGCCGGCGGCTTCGCTCGGGTCGGTTTCTGGCCGCTCAGGAGCGCCGGTGCGGCGGCGCAGAGCGCGAGCACGGCGGTCAGGCGAAGGGTGCGCGACACGGAGAACTCCGGAGACGGGCGTGGTGGGACGCGTGGGCGGGACAGGCGCGTGTGTGCGTGCACAGGATCGTCTGGCATTCTACGAGCGTGACGCCGGGGACAGCACGGGCGGCGCAACGGACGGCGCCCCGCGCCACAATTCCCACTGCATGGTGACCCACGCCAGCAGGCACGGCACCGTCTTGATCCGGAAGCGGCCGAAGAACTCGCTCCGAAGGGTGCCCGGCACAATGTCACTGTACGCCACCGACACGAAGAGGACCGTCAGCACCATCACCCCGGTCTGCCAGCGCGTCCGCGCCGACGCCGCCCACCAGGTGGTCACCCCCAGCATGGCGATCACGAACGACGGCGACTCCGATTGGTGGTTGAAGATCACCACGTAGACGAGCAACGAGCTCAGGAAGACGCGCCGGAAGGCGGGATCGCCGCGGTCCCGCCAGCGAAGCGCGAGCGGCAACAACAGCAGGATCGTCCCGGCCAGCTGCACGGGCCAGTTGGGCACCGCCGCGCCCGTCCAGAAGCGCAACTGCTGCATGACGCCGCCGTAGAGCCCCGCGCCGTCCACCTTGGTCCCCTTGCACTCGAGGCAGCCGTACTGCAGCTCGTCGGCATCACGGGCCTCGGTGGCGCGCCAGCTCGCATACTGTTCGACGAGCCGCGTCGGGCTCGTGACCGTGAGCGGCAACGCAGCCAGCCCGGCGAAGACCCCCACGAAGATCAGGGCGAAGCGCACCACGCGCCGCTCCCAGAGCGCGAAGGCGAGCGCAGCCAGCGGGAACACCTTCACGAACGCCCCGGTGGCGATCGCGGCCGCCGCGGCCCATAGCCGGCCGCGCTCGAACGCCACGAAGGCGAGGATGATGAGCGCGGCGCACAGCGCGTTGGTCTGCGCGCGCTGCACGTTCGTGAGCACCTCGATGAACGCGAGGCCCAGCGCCCACGCGGCCTGCCCCGGGGGCAGGAGCCGCGTCACCGCGTACCACACGGCCACCGCACTCGTGGCGTTCCAGAGCGTGAGCCCGAGCGCGAACGGCCACTTCGCGAACGGCGCGAACAGCAGCGCGAACGTCGGCGAGTACTTGAAGACGTCGTCGTGCTGTCCCGGATGGTACGCGTAGAGGTCCTGCCCCTCCACGAGGTGCACGAACGCCCAGCGGAAGATCGCGAAGTTGTTCTCGACGCCGAGGATGCCGCGCTGCACCGTCGCCACGACCACCGCGAGGAGGTAGAGGGCGAGCATCCACTTCACCCACGTCGCGCCCTGCGCACGCGTCAGGTCGCGAGGGACAGGTGAATCGCCGGCCGTACCCGCCACGGACGTGCCGCTCACGAGCCGCGCTCCAGGACCGCCGTGCGCCAGGCCTGCGCCTCCGGCACCCAGCAGTGCTGCCCCAGCGCCACCCAGCCCGCCTCGCGCATCGCCCGGCGATACCACGACGCCGCGCGCGCCGTCCCGATCGGCAGGTCACCCACGAGCTGGTCCTCCTTCGCGAACAGCTCCAGGTAGGCCATCCCTGCCGTGCGCGCCGCCAGGAACCGCACGCCGCGCCTGAACTGCGCCGGCGTCAGGTAGTACAGCATCCCGACGCAGCACACGAGATCGTACCCGTCGGCCAGGTCGAGCGCATCCAGGTTCTCGATCGACCCGAGCGTGATGTTCCGCCGCTTCCCGTGCGCTGCCACCGCATGTTCGCTCGGGTCCACGCCCGTGTACCGGAGGCCGGGACGCAGCTTGGCCAGCACCGGCTGCCAGTGCCCCTCGCCCGCGCCCACGTCGAGCACCGTCCGGACCGGGCGCTCCAGCAGCAGCTCGGCGGCGGCCAGGGCGAATCGCACCTGCCGCGTGCGCTCGGCCAGGGTGCGCACGCGGTGCGTCGGATCACGGTACCACTTGTCGAAGTACTCCCGGCCGAACCGCTCCGTCGTCATGCCTCGACGATCGGCCACGCCGGCGTCGTCTTCCACGTCCCCTTGGTGAAGTCCGGGATGTCCACCGGACGGCTGCGTGCGCCCACCGACTGCTCGGTGCTCCAGCACAACGCGCTGATCGCGGCGGCATCGTACACGTTCATGTCCGTGGGCAGCCCCTTCCGCAGGCACTCGATGAGCCGATAGTCCTCGAGGAAGTCCATCCCGCCGTGGCCGGTGCGCACCTGCTGGATCTTTTCGGAGCGCCACAGGGGATGCTCGTACTGGTCGCGCCACTCCTTCACGTCGTCCCACGCGTGTGCGCGCTTCGAGCGCCCCTCCACGTAGACCCGGTCCGGGTAGCCCGTGAAGAGCCCCTTCGTCCCCTGCACCAGGTTCACCCGGCTGTAGGGGCGCGGCAGGTTCACGTCGTGCGTGACGACGATCGTCTTGCCCGTCGCCGTCTTCACGAGCGTGATGTTCACGTCGCCCTGCGCGTACGCTTCGGCGGCACGCGGATCGTCGCCCTTCAGGTGCTCGCGCTGCCACGCCTTGAGCCCGCGCGCCGGCCCGCTCATCGACACCACGTAGTCGAACCGGTCCCCCCGGTTGATGTCGAGGCAGTTCGCCACCGGGCCGAGGCCGTGCGTCGGATACTGGTTCCCGTTGCGGGTGATCTGGTGGGCGCGCCGCCACAGCCCCTCGCCGTCGTCGTGCTGCACCTCGCGCAGGTCGTGCAGGTACGCGCCTTCGGCATGCAGCACCTCGCCGAGCACCCCCTGGCGCACCAGGTTGAGCGCCAGCAGCTCCGAGCGGCCGTAGTTGCAGTTCTCCATCATCACGCAGTGCTTCTGCGTCCGCTCGGCGGTCTCCACGAGCTCCCAGCACCCCTCGGGGGTGTACGACGCCGGCACTTCGGTGGCCGCGTGCTTGCCGTGCGTCATGGCGGCCACGCACACGGGCACGTGCCACTCCCACGGCGTCGCGGTGAGCACGAGGTCCACGGGCGCCTCCGCGCAGAGCCGCTCGAAGTCGCGCGGCCCGCGCGTGTACAGCGTCGGCCGCTTCCGCCCGGCGGTCACGCACAGCTGCGCGGCCCGTTCGGCGTGGGCCACGTTTATGTCGCAGATTGCGACTATATCAACGCCGGGGATGTTGAGCAGGATGTCCACGTGCGACGTGCCCTGCCCGCCCACCCCCACGATCCCCATCCGCACCACGTCCAGCGGCGGGGCGGCCAGCGCGCCGCCGCCGGGCAGCACCCCGCGCGCACGGGCCGCCGCCACCTCGGTGGCGAGCACCGGGAAGCCGAAGCGGCCGAAGGCGGCGCCCATGCTGGCGGCGGCGCCGGTACGGAGGAAATCGCGACGCGAGGCATCGCGCGCAAACGGATCGGGGGCCATCGGGATACCTGCCGGCTGGCTCAAGGGAGAACGGTGGGGCTAAGATAGGGCGCGCGCCCCCTCGAAACCACACACCGTGCCCCACGCCACCCTCGTCCTCCTCGCTGCCGGACTGGGCAGTCGCTACGGCGGGCCCAAGCAACTCGATCCGCTGGGACCGAACGGCGAGACCCTCATCGACTACGCCGCCTTCGACGCGGCCCGCGCCGGCTTCTCCGACCTCGTCATCATCACGCGACGCGCCCTGCGCCCGCAGGTCGAGGCCGGCCCCGCCCAGCGCGCCCATGGGGCGCTCACCGTCGCCATCGTCGAACAGGAACTCGACCGCATTCCCTCGTGGGCGTCCGTCCCCGCCGGACGCGAGGCGCCATGGGGCACCGCGCACGCGGTGCTCGTCGCGCGCGAGGCCGTCGGCGGGCCGTTCGCCGTGCTCAATGCCGACGACTTCTACGGCCTCGACACCTATCGCGTGCTCGAAGGGGCGCTGCGCGAGGCCGGCGCCGCCGGCGAGCATGCCGCCTGGGCCAATGTCGCCTTCCCGCTGGGCGCCTCCATGAGCGCCCATGGCGCCGTCAACCGGGCACTCTGCGAGACCACGCCCCATGGACTCCTCGCGCGGGTCGTCGAGCAACGGGGAATCACCCGTTCGCCGGATGGCGACGGGGTCCTCACCGCGCCCGACGGCTCCGTCAAGCGTCTCGCCGCCACCACGCTCGTGTCCATGAACAGCTGGGCCTTCACCCCCAGCCTCTTCGCCGAACTCGACGTCGCCTTCACGCGCTTCCTCCACACGACGCCCGGGCTCAAGGACGAGTGCCTGCTGCCCGACGTGGTCAACGAGGCGCTGGGCGCCGGACGCGCGCGCTGCCGCCTGCGGCGCTCCGCGAGCACCTGGTGCGGGGTCACGCATCCCGCCGATCGGCCGGGCACCATGGCGGCGCTCGCGGCGCACCACGCCGCTGGCGACTACCCCGCGCGCCTCTGGGAGTGACGTGGCGCCCTCGGCCGTCCCGCTGACACCGGCACTCCGCCTCGCGATCGCGCGTTTTCTTGGCCGCGAGGTGGTCGAACCGGACGACGCCGTCGTGCGCCCCGTGCCGGGCGGACACATCCATGCCTCGTACGTCGTGTCGTCGCAGGGCGTCACGCTTTTCCTGCAACGGCTGAACGAGCAGGTCTTTCCCGACCTCGCCGCCGTCGAGCACAACCTCGCGCGCGTCACGCCGGTGCTGCGGCTCGCCGCCGAGCGCGCTCCCGCGCGCGAGCGGCGGCGGCGCGTGTTGACCCCGGTCTCCTCCGATCAGGGGCGGTTGGTGGAGCGCGACGCGGACGGGAGCGCGTGGCGCGCCTTCCAGTTCATTCCCGACGCGCACGGCGTGACGGTGGCCGAGCGCCCGTCGCAGGCCGCCGAGGCGGCTCGCGCATTCGGGACCTTCTTCCGCGACCTCGCGGCGTGCGACCCGCGGGAGCTGCGCGACACCATTCCGCATTTCCACGACACACCGCGCCGCCTCGTCGCGCTCGAGCGCGCCACGCGCGCCGACACGGCCAACCGCGCGCACACCGCCGCCCCCGAGCTCGCGTTCGCCGCCGCGCGCCATCCCCTCGGCGCCCGTCTCATGGGTGCCCTGCAGGCCGGCCGGCTCCCGCTCCGCGTCACGCACAACGATGCGAAGATCGCCAATGTCCTCTTCGACGATGCCACCGGCGAGGCGCTGTGCGTGGTGGACCTCGACACGGTCATGCCCGGCCTCGCCGCCTGGGACGTGGGCGACCTGGTCCGTTCGATGGCCTCGCGGAACGCCGAGGACGACCCGCGCCCCGTCACCCTCCGGTGGGAGGTGCTCACGCCGCTCCTGCACGGGTGGGTCGATGCCGCGGGCCCCGCGCTCACGGCGCCGGAGCGCGCCTCGCTCGTCGACGGCGCGCTGGTCATCGCCTTCGAGCAGGGGGTCCGTTTCCTCACCGACTATTTAGAAGCAGATCGATACTATATGGCGGACCGGCCTGGCCAGAACCTCGATCGCGCCCGCGCGCAGTTTTCCCTCGTGCGCGCGCTCGAGGCCGACGACGATCGGCTGCGCCGCCTCGTCGAGTCGGTGTAGCCGGGCGCCGCTACCCCGCCGTCGCCGTGTCGCGCGCCCCGAACAACGCGGCGGCCGTCTTCCACAGCCCGACGCTCGCGATCAGGAACACCACGCCACACAGCGCCGCCTGCCCCATGTGGCCGTACAGGAAGTTCCCCGTGCCGAACAGCGCCGCGTACACCCACATCACGCCGCACACCATGCCGAGCAGCTGCGTCGGCAGCGAGTCGGGGCTGGGCGCGAGGTTTGCCAGCGCCCGCACGCGCGCCCACCCGGGGCCCGCCGGGCGCACCTTCTGGTAGAACGCGATCAGCGTCGCGTCGTCCACCGGCGCCGTCACCAGCGTCGCGCCGACCCAGCTCACCGTCGTGATCGCGATCGTGATCAGCAACTGGGCCGACTCGGCGATCACGAACCCGTTCTGCTTCGCGATCAGGAACCCGAGCGCCACCGTGAAGCTCGAGAACATCGCCGCGATCTCGCTCCACGCGTTGATGCGCCACCAGAACCAGCGCAGCAGGTACAGGAGCCCGGTGCCCGCGCCCACGGAGAGCAGCAGCTGGAACGCCTCGCCGGCCGTCGTCAGCGCCAGCGTGAACAGCGCGGCCGCCGCCATCAGCACGATCGACAATCCGCGCGACACCCACACCAGGTGCGGCTCGCTCGCGTCCTTCTTGAGGAACCGGTGGTAGATGTCGATCACGAGGTAGCTCGATCCCCAGTTGAGGTGGGTCACGATCGTCGACACGTACGCCGCGAGCAGCGCGGCGATCATCACCCCCAGCATCCCGTGCGGCAGCAGTGTCAGCATCGCCGGGAACGCGAGGTCGTGCCCGATCAGCTTCTCGTCCACCCACGGCAGCTGGACGTGGATGTCGTTCAGCGTCGGGAACACCAGCATGCTCGCCAGCGCCGTGATGATCCACGGCCACGGACGCAGCGCATAGTGCGCCACGTTGAACCAGAGCGTCCCCGCCATCGCGTGCCGCTCATCCTTGGCGGCCAGCATGCGCTGGGCGATGTAGCTCCCGCCCCCCGGTTCGGCGCCCGGATACCACACCGACCACCACTGCACCGCCAGCGGGATGATCAGCACCGAGAGCGTCACGTTCCAGTCGCCGAAGTCCGGCAGCAGCGAGAGCGTCTTGGGCGGCAGCTTGGTCATCAACCCGTGCATCCCTCCCACCTTGGGATGGTCCAGCGCGTACCACGCGGCCGCGATCACGGCGCTCATCTTGATCACGAATTGCACCAGGTCGATCGCCAGCACCCCCCACAAGCCCGACACCGACGCGAACACCACGCAGATCGCCCCGCAGATGAGCACCGTCTCGAGGCGCCCCCACCCGAGCATCACGTTCGAGATCTTGATCGCGGCGAGCGTCACGGTCGCCATGATCGCGCAATTGAAGAAGAACCCGAGGTAGACGGCGCGGAACCCGCGCACGAACGCCGCCGGCTTGCCCGCGTAGCGCAGTTCGTAGAACTCCAGGTCCGTCATCACGCCGGATCGCCGCCAGAGCCGCGCGTAGAAGAACACGGTCATCATGCCGGTGAGCAGGAAGGCCCACCACACCCAGTTGTAGCTGACCCCGTGCTGCCGCACGAAGTCGGTCACCAGGTTGGGCGTGTCGGCGCTGAACGTCGTCGCCACCATCGACGTCCCGATCAGCCACCACGGCGCCGACTGCCCGCTCGTGAAGAACTCGGCCGTCCCCGATCCCGCGCGCTTCCAGTAGAAGAGGGCGGGGGCGCCCGCGGCCACGAGGCTCAGCAGGGCGATGATCCAATCGAGCGTGTTGAGTTGCATCGCGTGGGAAGAAGGGGGGACGAACGTCAGGGAAGATGACAGGGAACGGGCGGGCAAGCCACCTTGCCGGGGCCCCCGCACGGGACCATGCTACGGCATGGATGCCCGGACGACTCCCGCGCGAGGCAGTCCGGCTGCGCCTCGCCGCCCGACGGCGTTGGTCGGGGGCGCAACGGCCGTGATCGCGATCATCCTCCTGGTCGGCGTGGGCCGGCTGCGCTCGCTCGCCGCACGGAGTGCGCGCGACACGGCGGCATCGCTCCGCTCGGTCGCCCGCCAGCGCGCCACCGCGATCGAGGCCCTGGTCGGGCTGCGGATGAATGATGGGCGTCTCCTCGCCGCCAACGACGCCGTCATGCGCGCCCTCGACCCGCGCCTCCCGCCGGTGACCCGCAACGCGGAGCGCGCCGCCAGCATGACCGTCCTGCGCGCCACGATGCGCACCCTCGGAATTCACCAGGCACGCATCGTCGACGGCGGCCAGCGCACCGTGGCCGCCTATCCCCCCGGCGAGCCTGCCCTCGACGCCGGCGAGGAGGTGGCGCTGTCCCTCGAGCGCGGCCGAGCGCGGGTGGTCCCGGCGGCGCGGGCCACCGCGGGGCCGTTGCTCTATGGCGTGACGGTGCCGGTCTTCCCGGCCGGCGACAGCACGCGACCGCCACTCGGCGTCATCGTGCTCGAACGCGACGTCGCCAACGACATCGCCGCGGCGCTGGCCACCGGTGCCGGCCCGCCGGCGAGCCTGGAAACCGTCGCGCTGCAACTCCGTGGTGATACGGCCATGGTCCTGCACACCTCGCGCAACGCGACAGCGGACTCGCTTGCGCGGCCGCTTTCGCTTCGCGACAGCGCCCATGTCGTCACGCGCCTGCTCGCCGCCATTGACACCGGTGGCCACGCCCGTGAGGGGCTCGATGACCGGCGCGTGAGCGTCCTGGGCGCCCTGGTGCGCGTGAACGGAACTCCATGGGCAGTCCTCGCCACGGTGGAGCGGGACGAGGCCGTCGCACCGATGCGCGCGGCCAGCGCGATGATCGCCCTCGTGATGCTGCTGCTCTCGGCGCTGGTGGCGCTCGTTGCCCTCCAGCTCTGGCAGCGGCGCCAACGCGCGTGGGCGGCAGCCGAGGCGGTGCGCTCGCGACGGGTGGTGCAGGCCGTACGCGGATCGGACGACGGGTACGTCGTGCTTGACCGGACTGGCCGGATCGTCGAGGCCAACGAGGCGCTGGCCACCATCACGGGGTTCGCGATCCCCGAGTTGTTGACGCGGTCGCTGGCCGACCTCGAGGCGACCGATCAACCCGTCGCGACCACGGGTCCCCTCGAACGGTTCCGACGCGGGGGAGCGGGACGCGGGGTGCACCGCTGGCGGCGGAATGACGGCCGGTTCATTGAAGTCGACGCGAGCGCCACGGCCGTCACCGCGGAATCCGGGGAGCAGGTCGCACTCCTGCTGCGCGACGTCACGGTGGAGCTGGCCGCGCGGCGGCGGCTCGAGCGCCTCGATCGGCTGCACACCTTCCTCGCCCGCATGAACGAGCGGCTCTTCCTCTCCACCTCGCGCGAGGCGGCGTTCGCCGCCATCTGCGAGGTGGCCGTGCGCGATGGCGCCTTCCGGCTCGCGTGGGTCGGCATCCACGACGACACCGCCGGCATCGTGCGCCCGGTGGCCTGGCATGGGGCCGCCACCGAGTACATCCGCCAGTCGCGCGACACCACCGATCCCGATCTTCCCACCAGCCGCGGACCGGCCTCGCGCGCCATGCGTGAGGCACAGCCGGTGATCCTCAACGACTTCGCCTCGTCTCCCGACACCGCGCCCTGGCACGAGCTGGCAAGAGATCACGGCTTCGCGGCGCTCGCCTCCATGCCCCTGTTCATTCGCGGACGCGTGGGCGCGGTCATCACGTTCTATGCGGCCGAGGCGGGCTTCTTCGAGCCCGACCTGCTCGCGCTCCTGCAGGAGATCGTCCGCTTCCTCGGCCTCGTCATCGAGTCCATCGACGCCGCCCCTCGGCTCCGCGACGACGCCGAGCGTCGCCGGTAGGGTGGGCCGACCGTGCGGCGTTCGATCGTCGATCGTCGCGCGCGGCCAAGAGCCGCATCACGCCGCCATCGTGCTCCGCTTCGCCGAGCGGTAGAGCAGCGCGAGCGCGCCCACGAAGAGCACCACGCCGATCCCGATGCCCGGAGTCGCGAAGCTGTCCCCCACGACGGCCAGCGGCGAATCGGTGCCCGTCGCGGCCACGACCCCGGCGAACGCGACGCCGAAGAGGCTCTCGCCCACGATCAGCCCCGTCGCCGCGAGCACCCCCATCCGCTTCGCGAACTCGGCCCGCTCCTGCGTGTCCGCCCACTTCTCGAAGTAGTGCCCCATGACGGCGCCGACCGGGATGAGCAGCGTGAGCGCCATCGGCAGGTAGATGCCCATGCCCACGCAGAGCGGTGGCAGGCGCATCTTCCCCGCCTTCTTCAGGGCCTCGTCGAGGAGGATCGTGCCGACGCCCAGCAAGGCACCGTACCCGATCAGGTTCCAGCTGATGTCACCACCCAGCACTCCCTTGGCCAGGGCGGAGATGAGCGCCGCCTGGGGCGCGGCGAGCGCGTGCTCCCCTGCGCCGGGTGCGCCGGCAAAGCCGAACGCCTTGTTGAGGAGGTCGAGCACGGGCGGAATGACCAGCGAGCCGAAGATCACGCCGTAGATGAGCGCGACCTGCTGCCGCCACGGGGTCGCCCCGACGAGCTGGCCTGTCTTGAGGTCCTGCAGGTTGTCGTTCGAGATCGTCGCGATGCTGAACACGATGGCGGTCGTGAAGATGGCATAGGCGATGAGCGCCTTCGTCTGCTCCGGCGTCGCGCCCCGGCCGTACACCATCGTCAGGAGCAGCGCCGCTCCGATCACGGCCAGGATGCCGACCCCCGACACCGGGCTGTTCGAGGCGCCGATGAGCCCGGCCATGTAGCCGCACACCGACGCGATCACGACCCCGATGAACAGCACGTACACGAGGGTGCCGAGGATCACCGGACCGATGCCGACCTCGATGGCGGTTCCGGAGACGAACACCCAGAGCAACACCGCGATCGGCACGAGCATCGCGAGGATGGTGCCACCGACGACGCCGATCGGGAGGTCGCGCTCGGTCAGGGCGAGCTCGGTGCCCGCCTGCCGCGCGCGCGACGCGGCCATCGCCGCCCGGATCCCCGCGATGATGGGGCCGATGATGCGGAGCAGGCTCCAGAGGGCGGCCACGCCGATCGTGCCCGCGCCGATGAAGCGGACTTCCGAGCGGAAGGTGGTGTTCACGAGCCTGGCGACATCGCCCGTGACGCCATGCGACGCGGTGAGCAGCGGCACGAGGCCGCCCCACGAGATCAGCATGCCGAGCAGCATCGCCACGCCTACGGAGAGGCCCACCAGGTGCCCCACGCCGATGAGCGCCATCGAGAGGCTCGTGGACGCCGCCGACGCCCCCGCCCCCACACGGAACGCAATCGCGATCTCGCCGGCCGCAAGTCGCATCGCGCCCAGCAGGGCGTATCCCGCCGACACGAGCGAGCCGACGATGATCATCCGCAGGCCCTTGGCGTTCTCCGCGTCCCCTGCCGCGGAACCGAAGCCCACCCGCAGCACCTCGGCCGCGGCGACCCCCTCGGGATACGGCAGGTCGGAGCCCGTCACGAGCGCGCGGCGGAGCGGCACGGAGAACATCACGCCCAGCGTGCCGCCGATGGCGCAGACCGCCACCGTGATCCAGTACGGGAAGCCCTGCCACCAGCCGATCATCACGAGTCCGGGCAGGACGAAGATGATCGCGGCCAGCGTGCCGGCGGCCGAGGCGATCGTCTGCACGATGTTGTTCTCGAGGATGTTCGAGCCGCCGACGACCTTCAGCAGCGCCATCGAGATGACCGCCGCCGGGATCGAGGTGGCAAACGTCAGCCCGACCTTGAGGCCGAGATAGACGTTGGCCGCGGTGAACAGCACCGTGATGATGGCGCCGAGAATGATGCTGCGGATGGTGAGCTCGCGCATTCCCAGGGATTGCGTCATGACGTGGGGTCGGTGGGGGGGACGCCGAGACTTCCCGGTCCGGTGGATAGCGGGGGGAAGCATGGCACGCGCTCGCCGCCCGCGCTACGAGCGCGCCCGGCTGCCGACGCGGGCAAGCGGCTGCCGCAGCCCCCGAAAACGGCGGCGCCCCTCGGAACGGGTCCGTGGGGCGCCGGAGATGGCTAGGGGCAGAATCGAACTGCCGACACGCGGATTTTCAGTCCGCTGCTCTACCAACTGAGCTACCTAGCCGAATCTGCCAAGCTAGTGAGCCGGTAGAAACGGGTCAACCTGCGGTCCTGCCTACACTTCCGACCGTCGACCGCCGATATTCATCCCACCGGTTTTCACGATTCTTCCGCGCGAACAAGCGGGTTTCACTCCCTCCCAACAGGTAGGTCTCGTGTTCGACCAGATGACTCCCGACGCCCATGACGTGCATTCCATGCGCGTGATCCATTACACCTGTGTCGCCATCGGCGTCGCCTTCATCGGCTTCGGTGCCTTCGCCATCACCACCCGCCTCGGCGCCCAGGCCCCCCCGGCCTCGGTCAGCTACGGCACCGAGCAGGCGCACCCGAGCGCCACGGTCATCGGCCGCTGATCGCTGCGGGCCTTACGGCCGCCGTGGCACCAGCAGCGTTCCGTTCGACGACGTCCGAACCGCCTCGTAACGCGCCGGGAACCCGCCAGTGTCCGTCGCTGCGAGACGGAATCGGGCCGGGTCCAGCCGAATGATTTGCACCATGGCGTACCGGCCGGAATTGAGCCGCGTCACCAGGTTGTCCGGTCCCGCTCGGCCCGTCCGGATGGCCTGATTCGCGTTGAAGAAGTCGATCTCGAATCCTTTGCCTGCCCAGTGGCAGAGCGCCAGCATCTCGCAGGCCACGGGACCAGGCGTGTTCGCGATCAGCCGGACGTCCTCCGACGTGTCGGCAACACGCCGCGACATCCCGCCGCCGACCTGGGCGGCGTACGCCTCCAGCCAGCTGTCCTTGGCCGGACGCATCAGCGAGATGCCGAGCAGCAGCGGCACGAAGGCCAGCCACCGCGGGTGCGGCGTCGCGAGCAGGCGCGCCACGAGCAGTCCGCTCAGGACCGCGCCGGCAATGGCCGCATCAAAGAAGACATTCACGTTCGTTCCGGCCCCACCCGCGAAGAACGCCGCGAGGGCGAACGCGATCACCAGGTAGATCAGCAACATCCGCTCCACGGGGCGCCGCAGGGTCGTCACGCCTCCGACCAGCCCGGCGACCATCGGCAGCACGATCGGCGGCAGGAAGTCGTTGAGCTTCATCACGGCCCGCGCCATCATGATGCGTCGGGGGGCGACGATGCTCTGGAGTGCCTCGGGCCCGTACCCGTAGCGCAGCAGCGCCACCGCTGCGGCCCCCATCGGCACCCCCACCGCAAGCAGAATGAGCCCCCGCGCGCGCGAGTCCAGCAGCAGCGCCAGGGCCGTGGCCACCGGCAGTGCGACGAGGTTGTGCTTGGTCATGCCGGCGAGCAACTGGAAGAGCAGCGCCCACCGCAGCATCGCGTCCGACTCCCACCATCGGGCGGCAAGGTACATGGCGATCGCGAGAAACCCGTGCGCCACGAGGGCCGGGTCCGCCATCCCCACGTACTCGCGGAACGGGATCATGAACGTCGCGAACAGGAGCGCGGCCGTCACCGCGCCCGCCGTCCGCGAGCGCCCCACGAAGGCCACGGTCGCGCCGCTCAGCACGATGGTGACGGCCATCCCCACGAGCGACAGCGCGCGCAGGACCATCACCGGATCCCCGCCGTCCCCCGTCAGCAGCGCCACGAGGTGAAACGAGAGTGGCGGGTAGTTGTTCAGGATCAGGCCGTCGGGCGACGGATACAAGGCCAGCCCCTGGCGCAGCCGGTCGGCGTGCAGCGCGTTCCACCCCTCGTTGTAGTTCAGCGGAATCCGCTGCGTCGCCAGCATCAGGCGGTTCACCAACGAAGGCAACGCCGCCAGCACGAGCAGCACGGCCGTCACCATCGTCCAGCGGCGGGCGGCGGGCGCCGCGGCGGCGGGCGCGTCCGCGCTCATGCGCGCGGACCCACGGCGACTCTGGAGGGCTCGATCATCGTCGGGGGCGTCGCCTACTTGAGCCGCTTCAGTTCACGTTCGGAGATCATGTACGCGAACGCCGGCCATCCCTTCCCGGCCACCGAACGCGCGAACCACGCCTTGGCCTTGGCCGTGTCTGTCTTCACCAGGTACCAGTTCCCGATGCCGAACGCGAGCGTCGAGACCTGCACGCCAGCCGTGTCCCCGGGCTGCATCACGTCGTCGGGCGCCGTCTCGCCCCGGTACAGCCGCAGCCGCCGGCCATACGCGTAGTCGGCGGGGATCTTGATCGAGTCGGGAATCGAGCGAATCACCTGCTCGGCCTCCGCCGCCTTGCCCGCGCGCGCCAGGGACATCCACATCCAGTCCGTCGACCCGATGAACTCGTTGTCCGACGGCGCGTGCGGACGGCCAGTGGCGAAGGCCTGCGCGGCCTCGGCGAACTGCTGCTTCGCGAAGTGCGCGACTCCCTTGTGGTACCAGATCCCGTAGATCGTCGCGTCGAGCTTCGCTCCCGTGTTCATGTCGGTCAACGCCTGGTCGTACTCGCCGAGGGACACGTACCGGTGCCCGCGATGCCGGTACAGGATCGCTCGCGTCGGCTCGAGGGTGATCGCGGTCGTGAAGGTGGCAATCGCCTCCCGCACCTGCCGGATTGCCGTCTGGGCCAGGCCGAGCGTGATCAGCTTGTCCACGTTCTTCGGGTCGGCCGACGAGGCGCCCAGCGCGCGCGCCACGGCGCCCGTGTCCGGCTCCGAGGTGTGCTTCACGCCGGCGAACGATGTGTACTGCGGGGTCTGCGCGCGGCTGGTCGTCGCGGCGAGCAGGCACGCCGTGACGGCAAGGGTGAGCGGACGAAGGAAGCGCGTCATGTCGGTGTCCGGGACGGGGAGGCGGGTACGAGCGTGAGAAGCGAATGACGATCTTGCGCCGGACGTACGGGGCGGCGCGACCGCGGGGTGGGCCCTGCCGCTAGCGTTCCAGCTTGAATCCCGCGTCGATCGCGGGTCGTTCCTTCGCGTTGCCCACGAGCCAGCCGGTCCGGTAGATCCAGAGCGTCATCCGCGTGAGTTTCGCGAGGTCGATCGTCTGGGCCTCGTCGCGCGGCGTGTGGTAGTCGGGATGCAGGTTGCTCGAGTAGCTCAGGGCTGGGATGTTCTCGCGGGCGTACGGCAGGTTGTCGCTCCGGAAGTACCACCCTTCCGGATGCGTGGGGCGGTCCCAGAGCGAGTCGAGCGCGAAGTTGCCCGTCTCCGCGTTGGCCTGGAGCGCCAGCGCCACCAGTGCCGTGGAGTTCCGGTGCGGAGGCTGCACCCCGAGCAGGCTCGCCGAATCTGGTGAATTGCGGCCCATCATCTCGGCGTTCAGCACGGCCACGATCTGCCCGCGCGGCACCATCGGGTGCAGCGCGTGCCACCGTGAGCCCAGGAGCCCGCGCTCCTCGGCCCCGTGCCACACGAAGAGGGCCGAGCGCCTGGCCGGCTTCTTCGCGAAGGCCCGGGCGATCGCCAGCAGCGACACGCTGCCGGTGGCATTGTCGTCGGCACCATTCCAGATCGAGTCGCCGGCGATCGCCCAACGCACGCCGTCGTGATCCTGGTGGCTCGAGAACAGCACGTATTCGTCGCGGAGCGCCGGGTCGGTTCCCCGCACCAGGCCCACGATGTTGACGCTCGGGTACACGAAGCTCTCGGATCGCACGTCGATCGTCGCGCGCGCCCGGGCCATCGAGAGTTCGCGGCCCATCGCGCGACGGACCACGATCACCGGCGCCACGCCGCGCGGACGCTGGTCGGTGGAGCCGGAGTCCAACCCGTAGCTGCCACGCCCTGCCACGGTGGAGAAGAACTCCCACGCGCTCTCCGTCGTCGAGTCGGCCACGAGGATGATGGCCGCGGCGCCCTTGCGCGCGAGGGCCGCGGCCCGTTGCGCCGTGGCCATCCGCGCATAGCGCCACGCCCGCAGGCTCACGTTCAACCCGGGGGCGTTGTTCGGGATGGTCACCTCGGCCGCCACGATCTTGCCCGTGAGGTCCTGCGCGTCGAGGCTCGACCCCACCACGTCGCCCACCCACACGACCTCGCCCTCGGCGCGGACATCCGTGATGGTCGTGATGATCGCGTCACTCCACGGCGTCAGCGTCCGGCCACCCACCGTCACGACGCTCGAACTGGCCACGCGCACGCGCCGGAGTCCCCACCACTGGAAGTAGCTGCCCAGGTCGCCCGCCGGCGCGAGCCCCGCCTTGCGGGCCTCGTCCGCCACCCAGATGCTGGCGCGCAGTTCGTCGAGCGTCCCCGCTTCGCGACCGCGAAAGGCGTCGCCCGCCATCGTGAACAGGTCGCGCTTGATGGCATCGACGGAGATCGCGCGCCGGTTGTCCGGAGCCGTGGTCGCCGCGCGCTGGGCGAGGGCGGTCGTGCCTGGCAGGAGCGCGGCGACAACGACGCCGATGACGGCCCGCCGCCACGGGGGGCAGGCGCTCATGGCTTCGCTCCATGCGTTGCCGTGATGATCGACTTGATGCCGCCACGAATGTTGAAGTCGCCCGTCACCGAGAGGTAGCGCGGGCTGGCCACCGCGACGAGATCATCGAGAATCCGGTTGACCACGCGTTCATAGAAGATGCCGTCGTTCCGGAAGCTCCAGAGGTAGAGCTTCAGGCTCTTGAGCTCCACGCAGACCGCGGCGGGGATGTACGTGATGTTGATCGTCGCGAAGTCCGGCGCGCCGCCCTTCAGGAGGGCCAGCTCGGCCGCGTCCGACTCCACGCCGCCCAAGGGGCAGAGCGAGGTGAATTCGGGACAGGTCATGAAGATCTCGTACGCGCGAGCCGGATACGGATTCGGGAACGACTCGAGGAGTTCTGGCTGAGGCATGCCACAAGGCTACCCCCCAGCCCGGCCAGCCGCGAGCCGGGAAACCGCGCCGCGGAACCCTTGTTGACACCGAGGGTATGGAGTCGTTGTTCCTACGGCACCCAGCGGGTGTTTCCGCCCGGTGCCCCGATTCGAAAGTGTCCGTGCCGGTGCAAGAGTGCCGGCCGTTGCCGCCGCGAGAACGGCGTGGCGGTATAAGCCCCCCGGGGAATCCCCGGGGGGCTCTTTCATGCGCCCGCACTCGGGCCTGGGCGGTCTCGTTCCCTCGACAGGTGCGTCGCGCCGCCCGTGATCCCGGTCCCGGCCTGCGGCTGGACTAGTGGCTCCCGAAACCTCCGGGGCTCCCCGCCCGTACTTACGTCCGATATATCGGGGTTCACTCTTTTCGGGAGACCTGCATGTCTACCAAGCACGACGACTGGGACTTCTCCGCCCTCTTTCACGGTTTTGGTCCGGGCTCCTGGCAGAGCTGGGGAAGCGGCGCCCGGCAGGAAGGGCGCCGGCGCCGAAACCACATGTTCGAGTCCGGCGAGGTGAAGTTCGTGATTCTCCGACTGATCCGCGACAAGCCCCGCCATGGCTACGAAGTCATCAAGGCTCTCGAAGAGCGCTTGCATGGCTGGTACACGGCCTCTCCGGGTACCGTCTATCCCACCCTCCAGTTGCTCGAGGACCAGGGGCTCGTGCGTGGCATCGAGACCGACGGCCGTCGCGTGTACCACGTGACCCCTGAGGGCGAGCGCTACCTCGACGAGCACAAGGGCGTGCTCGATGAGATTGCCGACCGTCTCCGCGAGACGGTGCGCGAAGCGGCTGGCGGGGCCATGGGCGACCTGCACGCGGCGTTCGGGTCGGTCGTGAAGGCCACGTATCCGCGGGTCTTCACCAAGGGTGGCGATCACCCATCGCTCCCCAAGGTGGCCGACATCCTCCGCAAGGCGGCGGCCGACATCGAAACGGTGTGGACGGGCGAGCCTCCAACGTCGGTCTAGGGCGGCACCTATTAATATGCCTCACGATGAGGCATATTTACTGTCGTGTCAGATATCCTGTCGGTCGCTCAGTTCGCCTGCATCGCCGGAACCAACCGAAAGGGCGTCAGCAATGCCGAACGCGCCCTGAAACACCGCCTCCCGCGCTCGCGGGAGGCGGCGGGAATCCTCGGGCTCGCACGCGAGATCGCCTCCGCCACCGGCATTCCCCTGGTCGACGCGTGGGCCGCGGCGGGTGCCGCGCTCCAGGACGGTTCGTCCGCGTCCCGGGTCTTGTCCTTGCCCGGGTCGCCGGCCGGGCTGGTGACCGCATCGATCGACCTTGTGCGCTACCGGACGGCGCTCGACCTCCGGATCGCCACCGCCCGCGAGCGATTTCCAGCCCGGGCGCGTGGCCGGCCGGCCGCGCGGCCAGACTCCGCGCTCGACCGTGCCAGCGCCGCCGGAATCGACCTCCGGCTGCTCGTCGCCCTCGACGGACTTGCCCTCGACAGCCGCCAACAGGCGCTCCGCGATCATCTGGCGTGGGTCAAGGCTGGCGGACGACGGCTCGAACCCGGGCTCTCCGGCCTCGGCGACCCGGACCTCCTCGACCTGCTTCGTGAGGCGGCGCTCGCTCGCCTCCACGTCGTGCTCGTCGGCGGCGTCGCGGCCGCCCTGCACGGCGCCAGCCATCTCGCCACCTCCCTCGAATTCTGCTGCGATCCCTCCAACGAGACCGCCGCACGTCTCGCCGCTCGCCTCGCACGGTGGCGCGCGGTGGGTCCCGGGGCGGGCGCCTCGACCGCCGGCACCATCGACGGCGCCATGCTGCACAGCTTGCCGACCCTCACCATCGATACCAACGCCGGTCGGCTGACCCTCCTGCACGTGGTGCCGGGAATCGGCGGCTACGACGAGGTGCTGCGGCGCTCAGAAGCGGTGGAGCTCTCCGGGGCGCCCGTGCGGCTGCTCCGCTTGGGAGCCCTCATCGACGCGACGCGAGCGACGGGGTTGGCCAGCCAGCAGCAGCTCCTGCTCGAACTCGCTGCGCTGCGCGACCTCCGGGACACGCGCCGCGCGCGCAGCTGACGCACGGGGTCCGGCGTCTGCGGCCGCGCTGCTGCCGACTACGACTCGCGCAACCGCCGCGACATCTCCTCGAGCAGTCGGCGCTCATCCACGTTCAGGCTGTCGAGGCCGTGCTGCGAGATCTTGTCCAGCACGTGATCGAGTTCGGCCGAGACCACGGGCGTCACCGTGGGCGGCTTGGCCACGGGAGCGCTCGTTCGCTTGACCATCGTCGCCTTCCGGGCAATCAACTCGTCGATCTCGCTCAACTTCTCGCGACCGCGCGGCATGTTGCGCGGCACGGCCCGTGGCGGTTCGTCCGGCACGTCGGGGGCGCTGGCCACCGTCGGACGCGCGTGCTCTGGCGCCAGGGCGTTGGTCGCCCGGAGGTACATCCACGCCGTCACCATGCCGCCCACGTGCGCCAGGTAGGCCGTGCCGTCGCCGGTGCCGGGAGCGAGCCCCTGCACCAGGTTCATCACGACCAGCGCCGCCACCAACCACCGCACCTTCATCGGCAGCACGCCGAACAGGTACACCTCGGTCTCCGGCCACTTCGCGGCATACGCGAGCATCACGCCGAAGATCGCCGCACTCGCCCCGATGAGCACGCCGTCGCGCACGAACAGCACATGCGCGAGCCAGCCGCCCAGCCCGGCAATCACGTAGAAGCGCGTGAAGTCGCGCCACGAGCCCATCGCCCGCTCCACGCGCGGGCCGAACAGGAACAGCGTGTACAGGTTGAGGGCGAGGTGCCAGAACCCCCCGTGCACGAACATGTACGTGAAGATCGTGTACCACGACCGCCCCAGGTCGTGCATCTGGAAGCCGAGCGCCTCCGCCATGTCCGACGGCTGCACGACCGTGCGTTGCACGAAGTAGATCGCGAGGTTGATCGCGATCAGGACTTGGACCGCCGGAGTCAGCCGGGGCGGTTCCGGGTCTTCAGCAGGCGACCAGGACATGATGGAAGTATCGTCGCTCCCCGGCGGCGGCTAGCGCAAGCCGGCCGGCGGCGGGACGCGCAGGATGAGCCGCATGTTCCCGTGCAGGCCACTCGCCGTCTCCAGCAGGGTCGCCCATCGCCGCTCCAGCGTCCCCCCGCGCTCCACCGCCGCGGGGTTCGGGTGGATGATGATCGCCGTCTCCTTGCTCGCGGCGCTCACGCGCTCGATCACGCGCAGCATGAGCGGGTCGGGGGTGTCGTCGCGTGGGGCCAGCACCACGGCGTGTCGATACCCGTCCCGTACCGCCACCTTGAGCGTCTCCAGCGCCAGTTCGTTGGCCGGCTCCGACATGAACGACACGGTCACCTGCACCAGCGTCAGCAGCCCCTTGAGCTCCGCCAGCGCCTCGGGACGTTGCCCGTCGGTGTCGAGCATCACCGGCAGGTGCGACTTGAGGACGGTCAGCGCCTCGCCAAGGAAGGGGGCGTTGCCGAGGGCATCGCGCCCTCCGGCGCACAGCGAGTGGAACGTCGCCCGCCCGGAGATCTTCGACAACTCGCGGACCAGCGCCCCGGAGGTGTACATCGTGGCCGTCTCCGCTTCTCCCGCGAAGCGGATGAACAACTGCCGGCGCCCGGTCCACACGCCCGCCGACTGGATGCCGCTCGGCACCCCGGCCAGGGCCGCGGTCTGCTGTGCGGTCCCGGTCATGCCACCCGTCCCGTGTCGAGGAGCGCGGACTGCGCGATGCGTTCGCACAGCACGTCGAAGGGCAGGCCCGCCGCCGCCGCCGCCTGTGGCACGAGCGAGAGGGCCGTCATCCCTGGCAGGGTATTCGCTTCAAGGCAGTAGAACACGCCGTCGTCCCCCAAACGGAAATCGATGCGCGCATAGCCGCGCAGCTTGAGCGCACGAAAGGCCGCCAGCGCGTGTCGCTGGACGGTCACCGTCTGTGCCTCCTTCAAGTTGGCGGGAAATTCCTCCCGCGCCATCCCCGCCGTGTACTTGCACTCGTAATCGTAGAGCTCGTGCTGCGGGATGATCTCCCCCACCGGGAGCGCCTCGTCGCCCAGCACCGCCACCGTGAACTCCCGTCCGGCCACGAATCGCTCCACCATCACCTCGTCGTCGTACAGCGACGCCTCGGCGATGGCCGGGGCGAGCTCGGCCCACGCCTTCACGAGCGCCAGCCCCACGGTGGATCCCTGCTTGCTTGGCTTCACGATGACCGGAAGCCCCAGGCGATCGCGAACGTCGGCCTCGGTCACGGGCGTCATCAGCCAGTCGGCGGTCGGCACACCGGCGGCCCGCAGCAGGATCTTGCTCACGTCCTTGTCCATCGCCAGCGCGCTCCCCACGTGGTTCGCCCCCGTGTACGGCACGCCGATCAGGTCGAGCACGGCCTGCAGTCGGCCATCCTCGCCGGCCCCGCCGTGCAGGGCCAGGAAGGCCACGTCGGCGCCGCGCACCGCCGCCCCCATCACCTGCGACGGATCGAATCCGCCGCCCGAGTGCGCCAGCGCCGAGAGCGCCTCGCGGGTCGGCGGCGCCGTGGCGATGACGCCATCGAGGATCGCCTGCTCAGCCGCGGGCGTCAGCGGTCCGGTCACCGGGTCCACGCACTGCACCGTGTGGCCGCGCCCGCGGAGGGCGGCCGCAATCCGTGCCCCCGACATCAAGGACACGTCGCGTTCGGCGGACGAGCCGCCGAGCAACACCGCGATCGTGAGCGCGGTCATCGCGCCATCAGGAACTGCAGGAGGTCCGAACGCGTCACGATTCCGGCGAGGTGCCCGTTCTCCTGCACCAGGACGGCCGGGTTCTCCCGCGAGAGCACCTTCGCCACCTGCTCCACGGGTTCGCGCAGGTCGGCGATCGGCAGCGGCGCGTCCATCACGTCGGCCAGCGTCCAGTCGAGCAGGCGCGAGTTCTCGAGCCCCTTCGCCGTGAGCGTGGTCTCGTCCACCGCGCCCACGCAGGTCGCGCCGTCCATCACCGGCAGCTGCGACACGTCGTGCGTGGCCATCAGCTTGAGCGCCTGCCGGACCGTGGACGTCGGCGGGACGCTCACCAGCGCCGGCATGTCGCCGCGCTTGGCCCCCAGCACGTGCTCCAGCGTCGCGCGGTCCGGCTCGAGGAGCTGGTTCTCGCGCATCCACTCGTCGTTGAACACCTTCGACAGGTAGCGCTCGCCGGTGTCGCAGAGGAAGGTCACGACGCACGCCGTGGGGTCGTCGAGCTCGCGGGCCAGCTGGATCGCCGCGTGCGCGATGAGTCCCGCCGACCCACCCACGAACAGCCCTTCCTCCCGGGTGAGGCGCCGCGCCATCGCGAAGGCGTCCTTGTCATTCACCGCGCGGAAGTCATCGATCACCGACATGTCGAGCGTATGCGGCACCTTGTCCTGCCCGATCCCCTCCACCTTGTAGGGGGCGCCCGGTCCGTGTTCCTGCCCCTTGGTGCGCCACATGTCGGCGAGGATCGAGCCCACGGGGTCCGTCGCGACGATCCGGACCTTGGGGTTTTGCTCCTTCAGGTACCGTCCCGTGCCGCTGATCGTGCCGCCCGTGCCCGCCGCCGCCACGAAGTGCGTGATCGTGCCCGAGGTCTGCGTCCACAGCTCGGGGCCGGTGGTGGCGTAGTGCGCGTCGGGATTGGCCTGGTTGTCGAACTGGTTCGCGAGGATCGCCCCGGGCGTCTCCTTCGCGATCCGCTTCGCCATCATCACGTAGTTGTCCGGATGGTCCGGCGGCACCGCCGTGGGCGTGATGATCACCTCGGCCCCGAAGGCCTTGAGCAACCGCACCTTTTCCTGCGACATCTTGTCGGGCATCGTGAAGATGCACTTGTAGCCGCGCAGCGCCGCCGCGAGCGCCAGCCCGACCCCCGTGTTGCCGCTCGTCCCCTCGACGATCGTGCCACCGGGCTTGAGCAGCCCGCTCTTCTCGGCGGCTTCGATGATCGGAAGCCCGATCCGGTCCTTGACCGACCCGCCGGGATTGAAGAAGTCGGCCTTGCCGTAGACCGGGGTGCGGATCCCGGCCGTCACGCGGGAAAGCCGGATGAGGGGCGTCCACCCGATCGTGTCGAGGACGCTGTCGTACGGCGTGGTGTGGCGCGGCGCGGAAGCCATGCGGCGGGAGGCTGGAGGAAGACGGGAAAGCTACGCGCCGCCCCCCTTGGCGGCGCGCGCGAGCTCGTCGAGGAGGCGCAGCGCCTCGAGTGGGGTCAGCGTGTTCGCATCGAGCGCGGCGAGGCGCGCCACCAGCGGATTCGGGACCGGGGCGAACAGGGCCAGCTGGTCGACCGCCGGCGCAGGACGGCGACGGGTGCCCGGCGCCCCCTGCAGCGCCGGCACCAGCGACGCGCCTTCCAGCAGCGCCAGCACCTGCTTCGCCCGCGCGATCACCGCCGGCGGCAACCCGGCCAGCCGCCCCACCTCGATGCCGTGCGCGAGGTCGGCGACCAGGTGCTGTTCCTGCACCGGCTCGCCCCCGGGGGC
>JANLSF010000850.1:0-3680 GCA_031362285.1 Gemmatimonadota bacterium
GGAGCCGCTGCGCGTCGAGGTCATGGAAGGCGACATGCTCGCCGAGCAGACGCAGATGCGGCCGCGCGACATCACGATGATGCTCGCCGAGATGGGTGGCGTCCGCATGCAGCAGACGTCGGGTTCGCTCGGCGGCACGCGACTCCGCATCAACGGCCTGCGCGGCCAGTACTCCGGTCTCGTGTTCGACGGCCTGCCGTTGTTTGGCGCATCGCCGGACGGCTTCTCGTACCTGCAGGTCGCGCCGCTCGACCTGCGGCAGGTGGAGGTCATCAAGGGTGCCTCCACCGCGCTGTACGGGCCGTCGGCGCTGGGTGGGGTGCTCAACCTCGTGTCGCGGCGCCCCGATGACCGCCAGGAACTTCTGGTGGATCACACCACGCGCGGCGGCAGCGACCTGGCCTACTGGCAGGGGGTGAACCTGCGCGACGGGTGGGCCTGGTCGCTCTCGGCCGACGCCCATCGCCAACCCGGGCACGACGAGGACGGCGACGGCTGGGCCGACTTCCCCTCGGTCGCTCGCGCCACCGTTCGTCCTCGACTGCATCATGAGGGGGCGGGCGGCGCGGCGCTGTACGCCACGATCGGATTGACGGCGGAGGATCGGGCCGGCGGGTTCCTGTCCTCACCCGCTGGCAACTATACCGAGACGATGCACACGGGTCGCGTCGACGCCGGCGTGGACTGGCGGCAGCCGATCAACGATTCCACCCACCTGGTCATCAAGGCGAGTCTCGCCGAGAACAGGCGCGACCAGGTCTTCGGCACGCTTCCCGACCGGCGGAGGCGACGGACGGCCTACGGCGAGGTGGCCTGGTCCGCGCAGCGCGGCAGCGTCGAGTGGGTGCTGGGCGGCGCGTGGCAGCACGACGAGCTGCGCGCCACCGACGCGCCGACGCTCGACTTTGCCTACGACGCCCCGGCGCTGATCGCACAGCATACCTGGGCCCCGGCGGGCGCCCTTGCCACCCAGGTGAGTGCCCGCTGCGATGCCCACAGCGCCTACGGCCTCATGTGTTCCCCCCGGGTCTCGCTGTTGTGGAAACCGGTGGCCCGATGGAATGCCCGGATCTCGGCCGGCGAAGGCTGGTTCGCGCCGACCCCCCTGACCGACGAGAGCGACGCCATCGGGCTCGCCCGCATCGAGTCGGCACCCGTGCGCGCCGAACGCGCCCGCACGGTGTCGCTCGACATCGGCGGGACCCCCGCCGGCCTCGACGTGAACCTCACGCTCGCCTACTCCCGCATCGACAATCCAGTGCTCGGGATCCCCGTGAGCGTGCTGGGCCTGGGCAAGCTGCGCTACGTGAATGCGTCGGGCCCCGCCGAGACGCGGTCCGTCGAGCTCTTCGCCTCGCATCGTGGACGCGAGTGGACGACCACGGTCCTCTACGGCTACCTCGATGCCACGATGGTGGATCCGGTGGACGGCGCGGCCAAGCCCGCGGTGCTCGTCCCGCGCCACGCCGTCGGACTGGGATTCGCATGGGCGAATGGATCGGGCGCGCGCGTCAGCCTGGATGCGTTCTACACCGGCGCCCAGCCGCTCGAGGCCAATCCGTATCGCGCCGAGAGCCCCGCGTACACGTTCATCTGCCTGCTGTGGACGCACCCGCTGCGCCCGGGGCTCGAGGTGTGGCTGAACGCCGAAAACCTGGCCGATGCGCGCCAGACGCGCGTCGACCCGCTCCTCCTGCCGGTGGCCGACGCCCTCGGTCGTCGGACCACGTCGGTGTGGGCGCCTCTCGAGGGGCGGGTGGTGAGCCTCGGGCTGCGCGTCTCGTGGTGAGGTGCGCCGGACCCGGACCGCGTTAGGATTGAGGCATGAGCGCACCGCGCCGACTCCGCATCCGTCCCGGCGGCCCCGAGGATGAGGCCGCCGTCCTCACGATGGCCACGCGCCTCGCGGAGTTCCCGGTGCCGCCGTGGCGCACGGCCGCGGAGATTGCGCGCGCCGACGACGCGATCCTGCGCGAGCAGCTGTACACCCCGCGCACCGACTGGCTGCTGCTCGTGGCCGAGTTCGAGCCGATGTCGGCGCAGGGGGTGGTGCTCGTGACCTCACGCATCGACTACTTCACGCAACAGCAGATTGCCCACATCGAGGTGCTGGCCGTGGCGGTCGAGGCGGAGCGGCAGGGCATCGCCGCCGCGCTCATGGCGTCGGCCGAGGAGTGGGCCCGCTCGCGCGGCGTCACCCGCATCGGGCTCACCGTCTGGGAGAGCAACGCCCGTGCGCGCCGGTTCTACGACCTGAACGGCTATCGCGCGGAAACGGTGCACTACCTCAAGGAGCTCTGACCCCGCCGAGGGCGCCGGAGGCCACGCGCCGTGGCCGCGCCCGGCGCCGACAGCACCGGGCGCCAGCGGGCCACGAGGTCGCGGAACAGTTCCCCCACCGGCTTGAGGGCCCGCGTGCCCTCGGCGAGTCCCGTGTCCTCGAGCACGCGTGGTCCCGGCGACAGGCGGGGCGCGTCGGTGAGGGGCGACCAGCCGAAGCCGGCCACCGCGATCCCGGCGGCGCGCAACGACAGCACGTCGTCCCATTGCTGCTTGAGCCAGGCGCGGGCATGGCGCGATGGCGCGTGGGTCTCCGCGCACAGCAGCGGGAGGCCGTATCGCTCGTGCAGCCGACCGCCCAGGTGGCGCAGCCCCAGTCGCAGGATCACCGAGGTCTCGCGTCCGCCTGAACTGAGCCGGCGCTCGGTGTCGGGCGCCCATGCCACGCTCAGGATGCGCGAGCCGGTCGGGCGCGAGCCACGCGCGCGTACGGAGCGCAGCTGCGCCTCGGTGACGCCGGCGTCGGCAAGCGCGCGGTGCATGGCGGGCCCCAGTTCGTGGCCCAGGCACAGGTCGAGGCCGAGCCATCGGCGCGCGTTCCGCCGCTCGGCTTCGGCGCGTGCGCCTTCGCCGGCGGCATGCGCGTGCACCGCGGGCGCCGAGAGCACGATCGTGGCGTCGCTGCGTTCGGCGAGGATGGCCCGCGTCGCGAGTTCGTGCGCGCGCGCGAGGTTGACGACCACGCGGAGGAAGTCGGCATCACTCGTGCGGGCCTCGTTCCACCGGCCGTCGAGCGCGCTGGCGGCGGCGGTGTCCACGAGGTCGCGCACGGGGGCGAAGTGCGTCACCCACGGGAACCGTCGCGCGAAGGCTCCGGCGTAGTCGGCGAAGTGCACCGGGAACTCGGGGTCGCCGACGCCCGACATCCACGACGGCACGCCGCCATGCGCGAGGTCGGCGATCGGCATGATCCCGAGCAGGCGCAGCCGCTCCATCGGTTCGGCGCACGTGTCGAAGTCGTAGTGCCCCGCGCTCACGTGGGCGCGGTAGTACGCCGGTCCGTAGAAGAGCGCGTCGAGTCCGAGTTGGTGCGCGAGGGCGAAATCGTCTTCCCATCGCGCGTAGTGCCCCGACCGGTCGAGCTGGTCGACGCGCTCGCCGCTCGCGAGGAGCGGGGCGCGCGTGTCGATGCCGGAGACGAAGAGGAAAGACATGGGGTGGGCCCAAGATGACAGTCCACATCCGGGGGCGTCAACGCGAAAACCAAGATGTTGAAAAGTTGTGCAAAATCCTGTGGAATAAGCGGTTGCCGGCATATCACAAAAATGACTCGCAGCGCGTCAACCGATGCCGCCATGCGTGGTTCGGTCATTTCGTTGAGGTGTTAGCTTCACCTCTCG
>JANLSF010000858.1:0-5248 GCA_031362285.1 Gemmatimonadota bacterium
TCAGGCTCATGCCGCCCTCGTAGAACCGACCCAGAAGCAGGAAGTTTTCGGCCAGGTACGACGATGGCGTCATGCCGATCGGGAACGGACTCGACAGCAGGATGCGGGGCGCCTCGGGGGAGTCCACGCGACGCAGCACCAGCAACTCCCGGTCCGGGTCGGCGAAGTCGTTGCGACGGTACACCAGGCGCCGGCCATCGGGGCTCCACGAGGCGCCGCCGACGTAGAGCCCCTGGTCGAGCGTCTCGACCGCGCCCGTCCTCAGGTCATAGAGGCGCAGCTCCTGCCGCTCGATCCCCTCGACCACGGTGGCGAGCCGTTGCCCGTCCGGACTCGGCGTGAAGCGGAGGAACGCGGCGGGATCCAGCGGCAGGGGCACGGCGGCCCCGCTGGCCGAGCGGCGCACCAGGCGCCCAACCTCGGCGTTCACGCCGGGCACGTACACGAGCGCGCCTGCGCGCGTGATGTCGAACTGCCCGCCACCGCTGTACGGCGTGCGGCGCGCCATCGGGACGAGCGGCACCGACCGTCCCACGATCAGCGAATCGCGATTCAGGAAGCGCGTGGCCGAGATGGTCCCGTCCAGCGCCATGTAGACGAGGTAGTTGCCGTCCACCACGCGGAAGTCGGAGCCGAGGAGGAGTGGCGTGCCCGCGGCCGCGCTGGCCCGGCGGAGGTACCGCTTCTTGTCGGGGGTGGCCAGGCTGACCACCGTCGCGATCTTCAGCGCGCCGCCGGCGCACAGGACCTCCGCCTCGCCCAGCATCTCCGGCATGAGGCAGTACGAAATGGGAATCGTGCGCCCCGGCCCGGTCTCCGGGTCGATGAAGCGCAGGGTGCGGCCGTCGTCCTCGGAGAAGACCACGCGCCCGTTGTCGAGCCACGCGCCACCGTGGGGATCGCCGGCCACGGTACGGGCCACCGTCGCCAGCGCGCCTCCGGCGAGGCTCGCCACCTTCACGTCGCCCACCGCCAGGAACGCCACGCGCTTGTCGTCGGGCGAGATGCGCGGGCTGCCCTGCGCGCCGTCCGTGCCGGGGATCGCGTGCGCCTCGGGGCCCGTGAGGCTCCGGTACCAGAGTTGCGAGGACTCGCCGATCTTGGCTTCGTACACGATGAACGACCCATCGTGCGCGACCGCGAAGTTGCGATACGTGTCCTCCATGCGCATGGGCGAGGTGGGGGGGAGCCCCACGTCGCGGGGATCGGTGGCGCCGCGCGCGAGTGCCCAGAGGGCGACGCCGCTGGCCGTGACCGTCAGGAGGGCCAACGCCGCAGCGATGGACCTCCACCGTCCGGAGGCCGCCGTCGCGGCCGTCGCCGCTGCGGCTGGCCCCCCCGCGACTCCCGTCGCCTGAAAGCCGCTGTTGACGAGCGCATCGGCGAAGAGCTTCGCGCTCTCGTACCGGTCGGCCGGGAGCTTGGCGAGGGCGGTGAGCACCGCGTGCTCGACGTGCGCGGGGACGGTGTCGCGCAGCGTGTGCAGCGACGTGGGGCGCTCGTTCAGCACCTTGGCCACGATCGCCTGCACGCTGTTGCCACTGAACGGCGCGTCGCCGGTGAGCATCTCGTACGTGACGGCGCCGAGCGCGTAGACGTCACTGCGCGCATCAATGGTGCGTTCGCCCATCGCCTGCTCGGGGGACATGTACTGTGGCGTGCCGAGGGAGAGGCCCGTCTGCGTCATGCGCTGACCGCCCGCGGTCTGCACCGCGAGGGCAATGCCGAAGTCGGCCACGAGGGCGCTCCCGTCGTGCAGGAGGATGTTCTCCGGCTTGATGTCGCGATGGATCACTCCCTGCCGGTGCGCGTAGTCGAGTGCGCCGGCCACCTCGCGCGCAATGCGCACGGCCTCGGGAATCGGCAGCTGCCGCTCGCGCGCGAGCCGCGCGCGCAGCGTCTCCCCGGTGACCACCGGCATGACGTAGTAGAGCAGGCCGTCCGCCTCCCCCGAATCGAGCAGCGGCAGGATGTGCGGGTGCTGCAGCTTGGCGGTGGTCTTGATCTCGCTCAGGAACCGTTCGCCGCCGAGTGCGGCGCCGAGGTCGGGGTGCAGGACCTTGATGGCCACGTCGCGGTCGTGCTTGAGGTCGTGCGCGAGATACACGGTGGCCATGCCGCCGGCGCCGAGTTCGCGGTCGAGGCGGTAGCGGTCGGACAGCGCGGTGCTCAGGCGATCGAATGTCATCGAGGCATCGGCTGTCATGGGGCGGTCCGTGGAAACACCGCTTCGACAGCGCGTCGAAATGACGGGGGATCAATCGCTGGAAACCGAAACAGTTCCGGCTCCATGCGTGCGAACTGCGCGTGTACATCGGCGGCATTGATGAGGCCGTGCGCCGTCATCGCATGCACGTCCGCCAGATCACGCGCATGCCCCCGTTCGATCTTCGCCAATGCCTGGGCGACGAACTCATAGTGCCGGAAGGTGACCCGCCCGATGCGGGCCACGACCGGGCTGCGCTGCTCCCATCCTGGTGGCACCGGGATGAACAGGTCGGGCGACGCCAGCTCCACGTTGAGCCGCAGCTGTTCCTTGAGCATCGGAATCGCCCGCAGCATGGCGTCCGATTCCGGCCGGATCACGAGATCGACATCGATCGTGGTGGCGCGCCAGCCCACCAGGACCGCACTGGTACCACCCACGAGGAACACGTCCACCTCGGTGGTCGCATGACGCGCGAGTGCGGTCATGAACGCGCCAATGCGCTCGCGATCCGCTACCTGGCGCACTGGGCGGCGCGGCGGAAGCTGGTGACACGCCGCAGCAGGGCGTTGTAGCGGCTGTGGGCCGCCGCGCCGTCGCGCGCCGACAACAGCGCGTACAACTGCAGCTCGGCGTCGGCGATCGGATGGTCCACGACCAGCCCCACGTCGCGCAGTCCTGGCGCGGCAATGGAGACCAGCAGGGACTCGATCGTGACCGACCCTGCCGCGAGATCGGCGAGGCCCGTCTCGATCAGTTCGCTTCCTGGTAGCGGCGCGGTGGTCATGTGGGCAATCTACCGGGGACTGCGCGATATGGCGCGATCACGCACGAGCCGGGCGCGCAGCGTCTCGCCGGTGACCACGGACATCACGTAGTACGGCAGGCCGTCGGCGTCGCCCGAGTCGAGCAGCGGCAGGATGTGCGGGTGCTGCAGCCGCGCGGTGGTGCGGATCTCGCTCAGGAACCGTTCGCCGCCGAGTGCGGCGCCGAGATCAGGATGCAGCACCCTGATCGCGACGTCATGATCATGCTTGCGATCGTTCGCGAGGTACACGGTGGCCATGCCGCCGGCGCCGAGCTCGCGCTCGACCCGATACCGGTCGCCCAGGGCGGCCGAGAGCCGCGTCATGATGTCGCTCACTTGACCGCCTTCGCCCACTCGGCGCGCGCGGCAGCGAGCCATCCGTGTGCCACGACAATGCGCTGCGAGTTCTCCATCGGACGCATCAGCACCAATCGCCCGTCTGGCATGACGTCGAAGTTGGCGTGGCCGCGAAAGGGCGGCAGGTCGAAGCCGCTGCGCACCAGCGTGTCCCGTGACATCACGGTGACCCCCGAGGTCGTGGCGATTCTCGCGCGCAGCAGCAGTCCATCGCGCGGGATGTAGTAGACCGACCTGCCGTCGCGCGCCCACACCGGTTGCTGGCCACCGGCTTCCGAAATGCGGTAGGCGACTGCGCCGTCGGGGAAGCCGCGGACGTAGACGTCGAGGCCAGCCCCGGCCTCGTCGGAGCTGTACACCACCCACCTGCCATCGGGCGAGAATCGTGGCGTCTCCTCACCGGCCGGCGTCGCGACAAACGCGCGCGAGGCGGTATCGCCGACCAGCTTGCGATAGCGCAGATCCGACGTCGAACCGGAGCCGGCACGATACATCAGATACTGCGCATCGGGCGAGACAACACCTTCCCAAAGGGCAATCTTCTCATCGCGATGCAACAGCTCCATGCCGCCGGTGCCGTTCGCCGCACGCCACATGATGATCGATTTGTCGGCCCCGGAGATCGCCCGCACGACCAACCGCGCCCCGTCAGGCGTCCATTCCGGGCGCGAGAGCTCCATCGCCGACGATTGGCGATCGTTGAAGCGGGTCAATGCGCGTGCGCGAAGATCGTACACGACCACGTCGAACGAGCGCCCAACGGTCAGCGCAATGCGCGTGGCGTCCGGCGACAGTCGCGGTTCGACGGCGTCCTGCAGGCCACTGCTCAAGACTTCGGTGGCGCCGCCGGGGGTGACGATCGTCAGCGCCGCCTTGGTTTCACCAAAGCGATAGATGAGCGATCCGTCCGCGGCGAGCGCTGCGGCGAGCATGTTCTGGTCACTGGCGACCAGCTGACTCATCAACCGCGGTTCGCCGGAGACCGCGCGTCGTTTCGCGTCGTAGCCCACGCCGTAAATCGCCCCGCGCTCGTTGCCGTACACCAGCGTTCCGTCATGCACGCCCAGGGCGCGCGACCCGACCAGGCCGAGCGGCGCGACCGAATCGGTCGAGAGCGAGTACGCCATGAGGCGCGAATTGCCGACATTCCCGCCCCAGTCGACGAACAGCAGCGTGTTGCCGTCGTCGAGCAGACGCGGCGACTGCGACAGACGTCCCGTCAGCACGAGCGGCCGCAACGTCTTCACCGTACCGCCGTTCTCGGGCACGACGATGATGGGGCCCGCGTCGCACAGGTAGATATGGCCGTCGGCCGCCCAGTGTCCGCCACGTGGATTGCGCAGGTCCGTGAGGAATTCCACGTTGCCGCCGATCGTCGGCACCTTCTTGAGCTTCCCGTTCGCCGCGAACGCGACCCACGCGCCGTCGGGCGAGAGGAAGAGCTGCGTGGCACCGTCGGTGCCGTCGAGTCGACGCGCGCGCACGTCATCGAAGGCACGCACGTACGCGTGGGTCATCCCGGTGCTGTCGCGCGCAACAAAGACGATGCGGTTCGCCTGCGACGAGATATCGATCGATGCGTAACCCACGACGAGCCGTGCGCCCTCTGGCTCTTCGACGGTGTACTGTATGGCGCCGCTGCCCATCGCCTTATCGTTGCGCGCCGCGCGCCACCAGCCAAGTCCCGCGATGCCCGCGACGATGGCGAGCGCAGCGGCCGCGATGAGTGGCCCGCGCGACGCCTGCGCGCGCGTCGTGGCATTGGTCGCGCGTGACGTCGTCGGGAGTCCTACACGCCCGAGCGCGTCGATGAACTCCTTCGCGCTCTCGAAGCGATCGGCCGGCAGCTTCTCGAGCGCGCGCAGCACGGCGTCTTC
>JANLSF010000865.1:0-2150 GCA_031362285.1 Gemmatimonadota bacterium
GCCGCCGGCGCTTGAGGCGCTGGTCATGCGCTGTCACGAGAAGAACGCCGGCGACCGGTGGCAGCGCGCCGACGACATCCTGCGCGCGCTCGACGCGATTGCCACGCCGTCGGGCACGATCACGGCGGCGAATGCAGTGGGAGCGGGGTCACGCGTGGGCGGGTCGACCGCGGCGACCGGCGCGGCCACGAGCGCGCCGCCAGTGCGCGGCTCGCGGCGTCGGCGGTTTGCCGTGTTTGGTGGCGTGGTGGTGCTCGCGCTCGCCGCCCTCGGCGCCGCGCGCTACACGCAGACCGGGCGCGCGGGCACGCTCATCGGCAACGACGTGCTCGCCGCCAACGACATCATCCTCGTGGCCGAGTTCCAGAATCGCACGGCAGATTCCACGCTCGCGGCCACGGTCACCGATGCCGTGCGCGCCGAGCTGCAGCAGTCGCGCGCGGTGCAGGTGATGACCCAGTCGGCCATGTGGGGGGGCCTCCGCCGCATGGGGCTGGCCCGCGGCGTCGCGCTCCCCGAGCCCAAGGTGCAGGAGCTGGCCGAACGCGAGGGGGCCAAGGCGTTCATTGTCGGCGACATCGCGCGGCTGGGGGCGGGCTACCAGATCACGGCCCGCGTGGTGGCCACCAAGGGCGGCAGCGAGCCGCTCACGGCGCGCGCGACGGCCAAGGGGGACGGCGACCTCATCGGCGCGCTCGAGGAGGTGGGGCGCACCCTGCGGAAGGGGATCGGCGAGTCGCTCCGATCTGTTGGCAGCGCGCCGCCGCTCGCGCAGGTGGCCACCGCCTCGCTCCCGGCGCTCCGCGCGTACTCGGCGGCCGCGCGCGCCGAGACTCAGGGAGATCGCCCGCGCGCCATCGCCCTCGCCAGGGAGGCGCTGGCCATCGACTCGGGCTTCGCGTCCGCCTGGTCACTGTTGTACGTGACCTACTCGAACATGGATTCCGTCACTGCGTCGACGGCGGCGGCGGAGCGCGCGAACGCCCTGCGCGATCGCCTGTCGGACGTGGAGCGCCTGCGGGCCGAGGCGCGCGTGCGCCGCGTTCGCGGCGATGCCCTCGGCGAGGAGGCGGCGTGGAAGCAGCTGGCGGAGCTCGGCCGCGACGAGGTCAACTACGCCAACATGCTCCTGCAGCAGGAACGCGTGATCGAGGCCGAGGCCATGGCCCGACGCGGCCTGGCGAGCACGCCGACGTCGAGCGTTGCCTACTGGAACCTCGTCGAGGCGCAGGCGGCGCAGCAGCACTGGGCGGCCGCCGATTCCACGGCGCGGCTCATCGCCACGCGGCTCCCCGAGAATCCGTACGTCTACTTCATCGCCTTCTCCCTCGCGGCGGCTCGGCGCGACCTTGATTCGACGGAAGCCTCCCTGGCGTCGAGTGCGGCGCCGCGCAACGCGTTCATGACCGAGCTCCGTTGCGCGATGCATGTGCAGCGTGGTCGCCTCACGGCGTTTCGCACTTGCACGGACCGCGGCGACCTCGCGCTGGCGTCGAATCCGTCCATGGTCATGGCCGAGTTCCGCCTCACGGGCGACAGCGCCCGCGCCCGGGCCGCGTACGGGCGGTTCCTCGCCCAGCCGAGCGGCGCACGCGCGCCGGACCTGTATGCCGGCATGATCGCGCTGCTGGCCGACGTCGGTCGCGCCAAGGAGGCCCGTGCGCTGCTCGACGAATGGCGGACGCGCACCGGCCCGACCGATCCGGGCTTCCGGTCGGATTCGGCCAAGGCCGTGGGCGCGGTGGCGGTGGCCGAGGGGAAGTGGCCGCAGGCCCTCGCGGCCTTCCTCGCGTGGCGGAAATCGCCGGCGTCGAGCGCCGCCATCTATCACAATCGCGGGCTGCCGGAAGCCGCCGCCGTCTACCGCCGCATGGGCCAGGGCGACTCCGCGATCGCCCTGTTCGATCGCGCACTCGGGACATCGTCGCTCGCCTTCGGCGCGCTGTACGAGAGCGGCTGGTACCCCCAGGCGCTGGTCGCCCTCGGCGAACTGCACGAGCAGAAGGGCGATCGCGCGAAGGCCGCCGAGTACTACCGCACGTACATGAACGTGATGAAGGGCGCCGACGCGCCGATCACGGCACAGGTCGCGGCGGTGCGCGAGCGCGTGCTCGCGCTCACGGGAGAGCCGGCGGCGAAGCGATAGCGGG
>JANLSF010000885.1:0-3459 GCA_031362285.1 Gemmatimonadota bacterium
ACCCACGGCGGCTCGCTGCGCATCCACGCGCGCCACGCCGAGGATGCCTCGCGCCCCGTCACCGATCGGTTGGGCGCCGTGGCCGCCAAGGAGGCCGCCGCCCGCCTCGACACACTGGCCGCCTACGGCGAGTTCGAGGAACAGGTGAAGGAGACCAAGCGCGCCCTGCTCGACTTCCTCATCGCCGCGAAGCGTGCGGGCAAGCGCATCGCTGGCTACGGCGCAGCGGCCAAGGGGAACACCCTGCTCAACTACTGCGGCATCCGCGCCGACTTCCTCGACTACGTGGTGGACCGGAGCCCGCACAAGCAGGGGAAGTTCCTCCCCGGCACGCACCTCCCCATCCACGCGCCGGAGCACCTCGCCGTCACGAAGCCCGACTACGTGCTCATCCTCCCGTGGAACATCGCGGACGAGGTCACCGAGCAGATGGCGCACATCCGCGGTTGGGGCGGCCAGTTCGTCGTCCCCATCCCGCGCGTGCAGGTCCTCCCGTGAAGTTCACGGCCACGCCGCTGGCCGGGGCGTTCATCGTCGAACAGGATCGCATCGCCGACGAGCGGGGCCACTTTGCCCGCACTTTCTCCACGGCGGAGTTCGCCGAGCTCGGCCTCGATGCGCGCGTCGCGCAGTGCTCCGTGTCGTTCAACCGGAAGGCCGGCACCCTGCGCGGCATGCACTGGCAGGCCGACCCGCATGGCGAGGCCAAGCTGGTGCGATGCATCGCCGGCGCCGTCGTCGATGTCATCGTCGACATCCGCCCCGGATCGCCCACGCAGTGGCAGTGGACGTCGGCCGAGCTCTCCGCCGCCAACGGCCGCGCGCTGTTCATTCCGGTGGGGTTCGCGCACGGCTTCCAGACGCTCGTCGACGATACCGAGCTGTTCTACCAGATCTCCGTGCCGTACCACGCCGGGTCGGGTCGCGGCCTGCGCCACGACGACCCGCGACTCGCTATCCGCTGGCCGCTGCCGCACGCCATCGTGAACGATCGCGACCGCGCCTGGCCCTTGCTCCCGACCGGCGCGTGAGGGTCCTCCTTGTCGGCGGTCACGGCCAGCTCGGCATCGAGCTGCGCGAGAGCGCGCAGGCGCGCACCATCGTGGCGCCCCCGCGCGCCGAGCTCGATGTCACCGACACGGCGCGCCTGCGCTTGCGCCTCGCCGCGGTCAATCCCGACCTCGTCATCAACTGCGCCGCCTTCCACGACGTGCCACGCTGCGAAATGGAGCCGGAGCGCGCCTTCGCAGTGAACACCATCGCCGTGCGCGACCTGGCCCGGCTCTGCGCCGAGCACCGCACGCGCTTCCTCACCTTCAGCACCGACTACGTGTTCGGGGGCGAACTCACGCAACCGTACGCGGAGGACATCCCGCCGCGCCCGGTGCAGCTGTATGGCCTCAGCCGGATGGCCGGCGAGTTGGCCGCCCTCGCCGTGGCCCCTGAAGACACGATCATCGTGCGCACCTGCGGGCTGTACGGCGCGGCCGGCTCTCGGTCGCGCGGCGGCAACTTCGTCGACAACCGCGTGGCCGAGGCCCGTGCCGGCGCGCACATCGAGATGGCCGTCGAGCAGACCGTGTCGCCCACCTCGGCCCATGACCTCGCGCGGGCCGTTTGGCAGTTGGTCGACGCGCCGGGACTCACGCCCGGGATCTACCACCTGGTGAACGAGGGCGCTTGCAGTTGGTACGACTTCGCCGCCGCCATCTTCAGCGCGGTGGGCGGGCCGGGCACCGTGTCGCCCGTTGATCGCGGCGCCCGTACGGGCGCCATGCGCCGTCCACGCTACTCGGCCCTCGCCAACACGCGAGCGCATGCCCTCGGCGTCACGCTGCGTCCCTGGCACGATGCCCTCGCCGACTACCTGCTCACCACGCACGGAGTGGCATCGTGAGTGGTCACTCGCGCGAGCGTGCGTCGTCGGCACCGGGTGCGGCACCGCACTGCCGCCTCTGCGGCGGCGCCATCACCCGCACCCTCGACGTTCGCGAGATGATGTTCGGCACGCGCGAACAGTTCGCGTACGAGTTGTGTGCCGCCTGCGGGTGCCTCCAGATCGCCACCATCCCCACCGACATCGCGCGCCACTACCCCCCTGGCTACTACAGCTTCGCGGTCAAGCCGCCCGGTGCGCTCAAGCGGCTCCGGCGCCGCCTCAAGCGCTCCCCCATCCTCGCCGCCCCCGATCCGGTGGCGGGGTGGCTCAAGCGTGCCTTCCCGCGCGACAGCCTGCTCCACCTCTACCGCGACATCGGCGTCACCGCCGCCGATCGCATCCTCGACGTGGGCACCGGCTCCGGCGAGCATGTGCTCGCCCTCCGCGACGCCGGCGTCACGAATGCCGTCGGCCTCGATCCCTACATCGACGCCGACATCATGGACGGCGGCCGCGTGCTCGTCCACAAGCGCGACCTCGGCGCGATGACCGGCGAGTTCGACCTCGTCACCTTCCACCACGCCCTCGAGCACGTCCCCGACCAGGTGCAGTCGCTCGCCCAGGCCCGCGCCCGCTTGAGCCCGCGCGGGCGCATCCTCGTCCGCGTGCCGTCGGTGAGTTCGTGGGCCTTCGAGCAGTACGGAACCAATTGGGTCAACCTCGACGCCCCGCGCCACTTCTGCCTCCACTCGCACCAGAGCATGGGGATCGCCGCCGCCAAGGCCGGGCTCGTCATCGACCGGCTCTGGTGCGACGCCACCAGCATGTCGTTCATGGGGAGCGAGCAGTACCGGCGCGACATCCCCCTCACCGACCCGCGCAGCTTCACGCGGAACAAGCGCGGTGGCATCTTCTCCGCCTCGGACCGGGCCGAGTTCGAGCGGCGCGCCCAGTTGCTCAACGCCGCCCTCCGCGGCGACTTCATCTGCGTCCTCCTGAGCGCCGCTCCCCGCACCCCATGAGTCCCACCGCGCCGCCCCGCATCAGCATCTGCATCCTCGGCTACAACCGGTTCGACGACACGGTGGCCAAGGCGCTGGCCAGCCTGCACGAGGATCCGGCGGCCCCCACGTGGGAGTTCATCGTGGTGGACAATGCGTCGGATGCCGACAACCGCGCCGCCTTCGATCGCGCCAAGGCGCAGTACCCGCGCATCCAGCTGCACCACCTCGACGAGAACGTCGGCTATCCCGGCGGGATGAACGCCTGCCTCGCGCGCGCCACCGGCGAGTTCTTCGTCCTCGTCTCGAGCGACATCATCGTGCCCCCCGGCATGGTGGACCGCCTCGTGGCCGGCTTCGACGCGAACCCGTCGGCGGGGCTCATCGCCCCCGTGACCAGCTTCGCCGGCAACGCGCAGCAGATCTGGACGAAGCCGAGCGGTGATGTGCCCTTCCTCATCGCGCAGGGGCTCTCCTTTGCCAACGCCACCGATGGCGGCGCCGACTGGCTGCCCGCCTACCGCCTCGACTTCTGCTGCGTCGCCATGCGCCGCACCGTCTACGACCAGCTCGGCGGCC
>JANLSF010000887.1:0-7274 GCA_031362285.1 Gemmatimonadota bacterium
CCCCGCAAAGGGGACCAGCTTTGCCCCGAGGCCGACGTGCAGGGCGTGGAACGGCGTCTTCAGCAAGGTGTCGGCGGCGGCGCCCATGAGGATCGCGAATTGGGGTGGAATCGGCCAGCTTTGCTCGTGAATATGCCGAAATATGCCGACTTGGCAGGGGGAGGTCTAGGGTGAGCACCAAGCCGGGACTGCAGCATCTGGGCAACCTGACCATCGCGCTGTACGTGATCGGCGTGGTCGCCATGGGCGTGGCCGGGTGGCAGGTGCGGGGACGCGCCAAGCGGCTGTCGGAGTGGCCGGAGGTACAGGCCAAGGTGATCGGCCGACGCGTGGTCGGCGATCCGGGCGGCTATCGCGGCGAAGTCGACTTTGCCTACGCCGAGCAGGGGATCAAGTACACCTCGACGGCCAGCGACAATGCCGTGACGGCGAAGCCCGCCGAGGCGCTGGCGCGGTTGACCGAGTGGCCGGTGGGCACCTCACGCCGGGTGCGGTACAACCCCGAGGACCCGAGCGAAGTGGACATGGACGCGCGCGACACGCTCGCGCGGTTCCTCTGGCCCGGCATCCTCGCCGTGCTGGGGCTCGCGGCGGTGGTGCTCGCCATCGTGCGCACCAGCGAGACGTTCGACGAAGTGCGAGCGGCCAGCGCCGAGCCGGAGCCGATGCCGATGGGCGGCCCGCTTCCCGACATCGACTGGGTGGCCCGCGCCACGGAAGCGGCGGAGAAGCGGCGACAGGAGTCCATCGTGGCCCGGAAGACGAACGCCAAGCTGCGGAAGCAGGTGCGGCGGGTGCGTGTGGCGGCGTTGGCGCTCGTGACCACGGGGCTGGCGCTGTGGGGCGCGGCCTGGCTGGTGGCGCGGCCGGAGTTCGCGCAACGCTCCGAGTGGCAGCGGACCGATGCGTCGTCGGTCGGGGTGAGCGTGGTGGACGTCGAGCGGAAGGGGAAGACGCTCTACTCGGTGGACGCGCTGATGGCGCTCGAGCGGTCGGCCACGGGGAGCGCGGTGCTGGTGAGCGCCGGTGACTGGTACGCCGATCGCGCCAAGGCCGAGGCGGACAGCGCGCGCGTGGAATACGGCTCGGTCCACCAGGTGCTGCTCGATCCCGACGAGCGGTTCCGGGCCCGGCTGGCCGGCTCGCTCAGCTGGGTGGACTTCGGTTGGCCGATCGCCTTCGTGCTCCTCGGACTCGCGGCGCTCGCGAGTGGTGGCTGGATCGCCCGTGAGGCGCAGGCGATCAAGGTGGCCGGTGAACGGAAGCTCCGATCGATGGGGCCGAGAACGCCGATGCCGACGCCACCCCAGCTGATCGACCTGGGATAGCACGCGTGCGCCCGGGGGCCCCGTCGCCCCCGGCGCCACGCGTGGCCCGGCTCAGCCGAGCCCGGCGATCGCGGCCGCGACCTCCTCGGCGTGTCCCGTGGGGGTCACCTTGATCCACGCGCGGGCGAGCTTCCCCTTGGCGTCGATGAGGAAGGTGGAGCGCTCCACCCCCATGTACTTGCGGCCGTACATCGACTTCTCCTTCCAGACGCCGTACAGCTCGCACACCGCATGCTCGGTGTCGGCGAGCAGCGTGAAGGGCAGGTCGTACTTGGCCTTGAACTTGACGTGCGCCTTCACCGGGTCGGGCGAGACGCCGACGATGACCGCCTTGGACTTCTTGAAGCGGGGAAAGAGGTCGCGGAACTCGCACGCCTCGGCCGTGCACCCGGTGGTGTCGTCCTTGGGATAGAAGTACAGGACGACCGGCTGCCCGCGGAGGTCCTTGAGGCGGAGTTTCTCGCCGGCGTCGCTCAGGAGGGAGAAGTCGGGGGCAACTCGGTTAATTTCGGGCATGGCCGGAACCTTGGGGGAACGCGCGGAGGACGCGCTGGAGTTGTCGATCGTGCTGCCGTGCCTCGACGAGGCGGAGACGGTCGCGACGTGCGTGGCGCAGGCACGGCGCTTCCTGGATGCGCATGGAATATCCGGTGAGGTGCTCGTCGCGGACAATGGGAGCACCGACGGATCCCAGGCCCTGGCTGGGCGCGCCGGCGCGCGGGTGGTCCCGGTGGCCGACAAGGGGTACGGTGCGGCCCTCATGGGGGGCATCGTCGCGGCCCGCGGCCGATTCGTGGCGATGGCCGACGCCGACGACTCCTACGACTTCCTCGGCCTCATGCCGTTCGTGGAGCGACTGCGAGCGGGTGACGACCTGGTGATGGGGAACCGGTTCCAGGGCGGCATTGCCGAGGGGGCGATGCCCCCCCTGCACCGCTATCTCGGCAACCCGGTGCTCACGGGGATCGGGCGCGTGTTCTTCAAGGCCCCCGTGCGCGACTTCCATTGCGGGCTCCGCGCGTTCCGCCGCGAGGCGATCGTGGCGCTCGACCTGCGCACGACCGGCATGGAGTTCGCCAGCGAGATGGTCGTGCGGAGCGTGCTGGCCGGACTGCGCGTGAGCGAGGTGCCGACCACCCTCAAGCGCGACGGGCGCAGCCGCTCGCCCCACCTGCGCAGTTGGCGCGACGGCTGGCGCCACCTGCGGTTCCTGTTGCTCTACAGTCCGCGCTACCTGTTTCTCGTGCCCGGGCTCCTGATGTCGGCGCTGGGGCTTGGCGTGGTGGGCTGGCTGCTGCCGGGGCCACGCGTGGTGGGCGGCGTGGGCTTCGACGTGCACACGATGCTGTTCGCGGCGGCGGCGGTGCTGCTGGGGGCGCAGAGCGTGCTGTTCGCGGTGTTCACGAAGACGTTCGCGACCCAGGAAGGGCTCGTGCCCGCGGACCCGCGCGTGGAGCGACTCTACCGGTACGTGACGCTCGAGACCGGGCTGATCACGAGCCTGGTGGTGCTCGTGTCGGGCGTCGTGCTCGCCGCGCTGTCGCTGTCGAGCTGGGCCGAGCGGAGCTACGGCGCGATGGACGTGGGTCGGACCATGCGGCTCGTGATCCCGGCGATGCTGCTCATGGTGCTGGGTGCGCAGGGGGTGCTCGCGAGCTTCTTCCTGAGCGTGCTGGGACTCAAGCGGCGCTAGGGCGCCCGCACGAACCAGTTGAACCGGACGATGTGCCCGAAGGCGGCCACCCCGTCCTTCCAGCTGATCTTCTTCCCCTCGGCGTAGGTGCGGCCGGAGTACGAGATCGGCACCTCGTAGATGCGCGCGCCGGCCTGCGCGAGGCGCGCCGTGACCTCGGGCTCGAACCCGAACCGGTCGGACGTGAGGTACAACGAGCGCGCGAGGTCGCCGCGCATCGCCTTGTAGCACGTCTCCATGTCCGTGAGGTTCAGGTTGGTGAACATGTTGCTGAGCATCGTGAGGACGGAATTCCCCACGGAGTGCCAGAAGTAGAGCACGCGGTGCGGGCCGCCCAGGAAGCGCGAGCCGAATACGGCGTCGGCGCGGCCGTCGATGAGGGGCTCGAGCAGCACCGGCCAGTCGGACGGATCGTACTCCAGGTCGGCGTCCTGCACGATCACCACCGACCCGGTGCTCGCCGCGATCGCGGTCCGGATGGCGGCGCCCTTGCCCCGGTTGACCGGCTGGTGAATGACGATGGTCACCTTGCCTTCGGCCTTGAGGCGATCGAGGATCTCGCCCGAGCGATCGCGCGAGCGGTCGTTCACGCAGATGATCTCCACGGGCACGCCCACGCCGCGCACGAGCTCCACCACGGTCTCGATCGTGCTCTCTTCGTCGAAGACGGGAATGAGCACGGAGAGGGTGAATTGCTCGCGCGGGATCGGCGTGCGTCCGCGCGCGCGCGCCGTGGCGCCGAGCAGCGCATCGATGCGAGCCATCGGCGGTACCCTCAGGTGATGGGTTCGCCGCCCATGAGGGCAGCGAGGACGGCCTTCTGCACGTGCAGGCGATTCTCCGCCTCATCCCAGACCCGGCTCCACGGTCCGTCGATCACCTCGGCGGTGACCTCCTCGCCGCGATGGGCGGGGAGGCAGTGCAGGAAGATGGCGTCGCGCGTGGCCCGCTTCATCAGGGGCCCGTCGACGCGAAAGCCTTTGAAAGCCCGGACGCGCTGTGCCGCCTCCTCCTCGTGCCCCATCGACGCCCAGACGTCGGTATTCACCACGTGCGCGCCCTCGACGGCCTCGCGCGGGTCGCGGACGAGTCGGACGTCGGCGGTGGTCTGCGCGCGCGCCAACAGCGCCAGGTCGGGGTCATAGCCCTCCGGGCAGGCCAGTCGCAGGGAGAATCCCAGGCGCCACGCCGCGTCGAGCCACGAGTTGGCCATGTTGTTGCCGTCGCCGATCCAGGCGAAGACCTTGCCTTCGTACGTCCCCATCTGCTGCACGACCGTGAGGAGGTCCGCGAGGATCTGGCAGGGATGCTGCAGGTCGGTGAGCCCGTTGATGACCGGGACATCGGCGTGCAGCGCCAGCTCCTCGATGTCGCCGTGGGAGAAGGTGCGGATCATGATCCCCTGGCAGTAGCGCGAGAGCACCTTGGCCGTGTCCGCGATCGTCTCGCCGCGGCCCAGCTGCACGTCGCGCGCGGAGAGGAACATCGGGTGGGCACCCAGCTGCACCGCTCCCACTTCGAACGACACGCGGGTGCGCGTGCTCGACTTGAGGAAGAGCATCGCCAGCGCCTGTCCCGCCAGCGGCCGCGCCGTGTACTCGCCGCGGCGCATGCGCTCGGCGAGGTGGAAGAGCCCGTCCATCTCGGTACGCGAGAAGTCGGGGATGGTGAGGAAGTCGCGGTGCGCGCGATCCGGCATCGTGTTGGGCGGCCCAGGGCGGGAAAGCGCGAATGCTAACGGTTCACGAGGGGTGTCGCCACGCTAGCTTCCCCTCTCATGCGCCGCCTGCTGCCCCTCACGACGGCTGCTTGCCTCGCGATCCTCGGCTTCCTGCCCGTCGCCGACTGGATCCCGGGCGGTCGGCACGCGCCGCGCTACGGGGCGCTGCTCGACGGATGGGTCAGCGGGAGCGCCATCGTCCTCGGCGCCGCGGTCGTGTTGACGATCCTCTCGCGCCGGCTGCCGGTGCTGTGGCGCGCGGGAGCGTGGACGGGCCTCGCCGAGCGGTGGCGTGGCGCACCGGTGCAGGTCTCGATGGCGGTGGCGCTCGGCGCCACCGTGCTGTATGGCGTGATCGCCCTCGTGATCTTCGATGGGCGCCCCTTGCTCATCGACGAGCTGGTGCAGGGACTCCAGGCGCGCATCCTCGCCGGCGGAGCGCTCTCGCTGCCGACGCACGCCGAGCCCGCCTTCTTCTCGCTCACCAACGTCGTGGATGGCGGCGGCAAGTACTTCGGCCAATTTCCGCCGGGCTGGTCGGTGGCGCTGGCGGTGGGCGAACTGGTCCACGCACCGTGGCTCATGGGCCCGCTCGCCGGCGGGTTGATGGTGCTCGCGTGGGGGTGGTGGCTGCGCGTGGCGGAGCCGGAGCCTGGCGTCGCGCTGGGCGCGCTGCTGCTCGCCGCCTTCTCGCCGTTCCTGGCGTTCATGGCCGGTTCGCAGATGAACCACGTGGCGGCGCTCGCGGCGCTGCTCGCCGGCCTCGCGGCCACCGCCGAGGCGATGGGGAGCTCGACGCCGCGGACGCGACTCGGCTTCGTGGCCGGACTGCTGTTCGGCGTCGCGGCGACGATACGACCCGTGGACGCCCTCTGCTTTGCCCTGCCGGCGGGGAGCTGGTTCCTCGCACGCGCCCTCCGCGAGCGGCCTCGCTGGGCCGACGCGCTGGCCGCGCTCGTCGGCGTGTCGCTGCCGATCGCGCTCCTGTTCGCGTTCAACGCGGCCACGACCGGCGGTGCCCTGACCTTCGGCTACGTGGCGCTGTGGGGCACGAACCACTCGCTGGGCTTCCACCGCTCGCCGTGGGGCGTGATGCACACGCCGGGCATGGGGACGCAGCTGCTCAACCTGTACGCCCTCCGACTCCAGACCAACCTCTTCGAGACGCCGCTCCCGTCGCTCGTGCCGGCCGTGCTCGCCCTCGCCCTCGTGCCGAGACTCCCGGTGCACGAACGGCTCCTGCTCGCGTGCTCGGCGCTGCTCGCGGTCGCGTACTGGGCCTACTTCCACGACGGCTACTACCTGGGCGCGCGCTTCTTCATTCCCGTGGCGCCGCTGCTCCTCTGGTGGACGGCGCGGCTGCCGGGCATCGTGCGGTCGTTCACCGGCGCGGGCAGCCTGCCGGAGCGCGGCGTCGTCTACGCCTACGCCAGCGCGGCACTGCTCGGCGTGACGCTCATCCTGCCGCTCCGCGTCAAGGACTACGCCGGTGGACTGGTGACGATGCGGTGGGACGCGGCGCGGGCCGAGCGCGAGGCGGGGGTCTCGCATGCGCTCGTGTTCGTGCGCGAGAGTTGGGGATCGCAGGTCATCGCGCGGCTCTGGCGCCTCGGGGTCACGCGCGGCGAGAGCGAGGTGCTCTACAAGCAGCTGGACCTGTGCCAGCTCGACTCCACGCTCACGGTGCTCGAACCCACCTCGGCACGAGGACCGGCCGTGGTCGCCGCGCTGCGCGCGATCGTCACCGATACCGCACGATTGGTGCCGATGCCCGACTCGCCCGACCAGTCGGGACGCATGCGGGCGGGCGCCACGTACGGACGGGCGTGCCTGGCGCGGCTCGCCGAGGATCGCGCCGGCTTCACCCTGCTCGGGCCGCAGCTCTTCCCCCGACGCGACGTCGTGTACGCCCGCGACCTGCACGGCCGCGACACGCTGCTCCTCGCCGAGCATCCCGGCCGGTCGGTCTGGCTGCTGGTGCCGGCATCGGGTGAGGAAGGCGCGATGCCGGAGTTTCACCGCGCCTCGCGGGACTCGATCCTGGCCGCGGCGCGACGCGAGCCCGCGGAGCGCGCGCCAGCGTCGTTCTCGGCGGCCAGGTAGCGCATGCACATCGCGATGTTCGCGCACTACGCCCTGCCGCACACCGGCGGGGTGGAGACCGTGGTGGAGGCGCTGTGCCGCCGGCTGGCCGTTCGACATCGCGTGACGCTCGTGACGAGCGCCTGGGGCGACGCGCACGGGCGCGTGCGCGACGGGGCGAGGACGACCTGGTTCCTGCCGGCGATCCACGCGAGCGAGCGATTCGGCGTGCCGTATCCCGTGCCGACACCGGGGACCGTCCTGCGCGACGCGCTCGCCGACGTCGCGTCCGCCGACGTGTTCCACGTGCATGGCGCGCTGTACGCGCAGACGGTGCTCGGCCGACGCGCGGCGAGGCGCGCGGGGAGCCCGGTGAAGCTGGGGGTACCCGGCGCGCCGGGCCGCGAGCCCGGCGCCGGCCTGAGCGCCCAGGGGGACCACGCCTAGCGGA
>JANLSF010000899.1:0-1668 GCA_031362285.1 Gemmatimonadota bacterium
TGATGTGGTCAAGCTGGCTTCTCTCTTTCGCCCTGTTGCAAATGGATCAGGGGCAGCGCGCGTCCGAGAGCAGCTCGAGCGCCGCCTGATGGTCGCGCGCACACTCCGCACGCTTGGCCTCGATGGACGCGAGCTCGGCGTCGCTCTCCGCCGCCACCTTGGCCCACTCCGCCTCGGTGTACTCGCCCACGACGTGCCGCAGCTCGGCCTCGGAGCGGGCTTCCTGCCTGGCGTGCTGGTGCCCTTCGACTCCGGCGAGCTCCGCCGCGAGCTTCACCGCACGCTGCTCGAGCTCCCGGTCGCGCTCGCGCAATTGCCCCACCACCCCATCGAGCCGCGCGGTGTAGTCACGCTGCACCTTCTCGAACACGGCCGGCGGCGTGGAATCCCGGCGGCCGGCGAGCGCGCGCAGCCACGCCTCGACCCGGTCGCGTTCCGCGAGCAGGCCGGCGAGGTCGTTGGGTGGTGTGGGCGTGCTCATGACTTCCTCCGGGACGTTCCCCCGTCGCCGGGTGCGGCGGGGACAGCGTGGGAATCTATCAGCAGCGCCGCCTGCCCGGGTGTGAGTTCGGTCACGCGCCCCAGCTGCCGGGCGGCGAGGAGAATCCGGGCGACGTGCTCCACGCTCTCCATGCGCTGATGGGCCTCCCGCAGGGTCGCGCCCAACGTGACGGCCCCATGGTTGGCCAGGAGCACCGCGTCGTGCCGCGCAAACAGCGGCGCGCATCGGTCCGCCAGTGCGGTGGACCCCGGGGTCTCGTAGGGGACGAGCGGCACCGCGCCCACCTGCAGCAGCAGCTCCGGGAGCACGGGGGCGGTGAACCCCTCTCCCGCCACCGCGAACCCGGTGGCCGTGGGCGGATGCGCGTGCACGACCGCGTGCACGTCGGCGCGCACCTGGTAGGCGCGCAGGTGCACCTGCACCTCGCTCGACGGACGGCCTCGCCCGATCACCCGGCCATCGAGCGTCATCTCCACGAGGTCGTCCGGCGTGACATCCACCTTGGACAGCCCGGCGGGGGTCACGAGGATCCGATCCGGGGCCAAGCGCACCGACACATTCCCGTCGGGGCCCGCAATCAGGCCACGCTCCCACAGGCGGCGGCAGACCGTCGCCACCGCCGCCCGCACGGCCGCCGCGTCGTCGGCGATCACCCGGGCAGTTGGAAGGCGACGCGGCCGTCCACGAGCGTGGCGTGCACGCGTCCCGTGAGCTGGTGCCCGACCCACGGGGAGTTGCGCCCCTTGGTGCGAAAGCGTGCCGCGTCCACGGTCCACACCTCGGCCGGGTCGAACACGGTGACGTCGCCCACGCTGCCCGCACGCAGCGTGCCGCCCGGCAAGTGGAAGACCTTCGCGGGCATCACCGACATCCGGTTCACGAGGTCGACGAGGCTGATCACGCCGCCGGCCACGAGCGCCGTGTGCACCACGGCGAGCGCCGTCTCGAGCCCGACGATGCCGTTGGGCGCGTCGGCGAACTCGCGCTCCTTCTCGTCATAGTGATGCGGCGCGTGGTCGGTCGCCACGCAGTCGATGGTGCCATCCTTCACCGCCGCGCGCAGCGCCTCGACGTCGGCCCACGTGCGCAGCGGCGGGTTCATCTTCGCGTTGGTGTTGTACCCCTCCACGGCGTCCTCGGTGAGGTGCAGGTGGTGCGGGCACACC
>JANLSF010000906.1:0-12367 GCA_031362285.1 Gemmatimonadota bacterium
CGGCCTGCACGCGCTGCGATTTCCGGTTCGGGTCGCCCGCCTGCAGGAGGGCGACGTTCACCGCGCTGCGCACCTGCTCGCCGAGGTACGCGGCCTGCGACGCGGTCCACCAGCTGTTGGTGTTGCCGTCGCTGTCATCGCTGTAGTGGTACTCGACGTCCACCGAGGGGGACGCGGCGGTGCGCGCGGCCGTGAGCAGCACCTTGAGTTCGCCGTTGGTCGAGTCGCGCTCGAGGGCACGCCGGAGCAGGGTGACGGCGGTGCGCGGTCTCCCCTGCCACGAGCGGACGGCGGAGAGTCCCTGCAGCGACCGCGGGTCGCCGGGGTCGTCGGCGAGCAGGGTCTCGAACCGGCGTGCCGCCGAAGACAGCGAGCCCCTCCACGCGGTCACCTGGGCGAGCCCGAACTCGGCGTCGCGAAGCGCGTCCTTGTCCGCGGGCGCCCGGGCGACGATCGCGCGATAGCCGCGCTCCGATTCGTCGAGTCGCCCGGCCCAACTGAGCGTCCGTGCCCGCCCCACGCGCACGTAGTCGAGCTCGGGCTGGGCCGCGATCAGCGAGTCGTAGCGGAGGAGTGCGTCGTCGAAGCGGCGGGCCCACGAGAGATACAGCGCCTCGGTGTAGCGAATGTCGGGGTCATCGGGGACGCGTTCTCGCGCGTTGCGCAGCAGCACGAGCGCCGAGTCGGTCTGGCCGGCCCACGCGTAGGTGCGCGCGAGGCGGATGTTCGGCCGCACGAGGAGGCGGTTCTCGGCGAGGGCGCGCTTGTACGCCGCCGAGGCTTCGGCGAGCCGTCCCGCATCCCAGAGCGAATCGCCGAGGGCGATCTGCGCGTCGGCGCGGATCGGGCTCATGCCACCCACGACCGTGACCACGAGGATGACGGTGGCGAGAAGTGCGGCCACGGCGACGGCACGCGGCGCGCTCATGGCGTGGCCCACAGCGCCTGCAGCGCTTCGTACACGGGCTTGAGCCGGCCATGGAAGGTGGGAACGTCCCAGGTCTTCCACTTCCACGAAGTGTAGGCGGCGAGCGGCAGGTTGCCGTACGCATCGCGGGCGGGGATCGTGCCGAGCAGGGTGGGGCCGGGCTTGATCGCGACCACCGCGAAGCGGAAGCCGTCGGACGGCATGGGCACGAGCTGCGAACCGGGGCCCGTCTCGCTCGGATGGAGGGCGAGCTCGATGTTGCTCTCGTAGAGGATCTTCGCGGTCGAGGGGTCGCTCACGTTGAGCAGCCCCCAGGGAAGCCGGAACTCGAGCACGCCGGCAGCGGCGTCCCACCACCAGTCGGCGAGCGAGTTCGCGGCCAGCGTGCCGAAGGCGAGTCGGCCAACGTTGACACCGCGCCCGCGGATCTGCTTCCCATCGGGGGTGAAGCGCGGGCGGTTCGTGAGTGCGAACAGGGTGTCGAACACGCCGTCGATGCGACGGGGCGAGTAGAGCGGGCGCCGGAAGTGCTCACCGAAGAAGGCCCCTTCCTGCACGAGGCGGAACGGGACGTAGGGGTTGTAGTCGGGAACGATCTTGAGTTGCGCGTCGGTGGTGTCGTTCACCTCGAGCATGAACTCGAAGGCGGCACCGCTGCGCAGGCCCGAGAGGGGCAGGATGACCTGTCCGAGGTCCGGCTTGTACGTGTCGATGCCGATCTGGAGCTTCACCGAGTCGAAGGGGAAGCGCGCCCCCCGCAGCCTGGGGAGCTCGAGGGCCAGGTACACGTACGCCTCGTCATTTCCCACGCGGAACTGCGCGGTGTCGCGTCCGATGAGCGCGCCGCGTTGCAGCACCGGCAGGGCACGCCAGCGCGCGGCGTCACCCCCCAGTTCGGGGGAGACCCCCGGCGCGCCGGCCAGCATGGCCATAATGCCGTAGTGCTGCTCGGGGCTCAGCACGTTGTGCCACTGGCGCGCGTTCTCGTGCGGCAGCTCGAAATCGGCGGAGAACCAGTTCTTCTTGAACCACTCGTCGATCCAGGCGAAGTAGATGGCACCCGCGGCGCCCGCCTCCCGGATCTCGGCGGCGAGCCGGGCATTGATGACGGCCGCGTCCCGCTCGTTCAGCCCGCCGTGGTTCCACCCCTGCGGTTGCAGGTGCGCCATCCCGCGGCTGGTGGGCACGCCGAACTCGGAGATGAGGAGCGGAATGCCGGCGTGGCGCTTGCGCAGCTCCTGCAGGTAGCCGAAGTAGTTGGACCGCCCGAAGCTGGACGACGCCCGGTTGTAGCCGGGGTCGTAGAGCATGAAGTCGGGATAGTAGGGATAGACGTGGTAGCTGGCGAACCACCCGGCAGGATTGGCCTTCGTCGCATGGGCGAGGCTGGGGTCGAGCGAGACGCCCTCCTCCTCATGCGGCGGCAAGCCGTCGTCCACGCGGTCGTACGTGAGCCCGCGAAACGCCATCTGCTGGTCGTACGACGTCTCGGTGACGTGGACGATCGGATCGGTGGTCGGCCAGTTCGTGTAGGCGATCGGGCGGAGCGCGTTGTACTGGTCGAACTCGTACGACAGCAGGAAGTCGCACTGCGCCACCATCCAGACGTCGGTGGGGGTCGCCACGCCGATCTCGATGAAGCGGCCGGCGTGCCGGCGCGGCGTCTTCACGAGGCTGTTGTACACGGCAGGCGAGTAGGGCTCCCACTCGCGGCCCATGATGTAGGCGATGACCCAGGGCGACACGTCGGCGTCGTAGCGTCCGCCGGCGTGTCCGGGCTGCGGCGCGAACTCGGCGGCGCCGTGCAGGAGATCCACCACGCGCCGGATTTCCTCGTGATACCCGTCGTTGAACGCCTTGTGGTCGAAGTTGTTGTCGGGAGGCAGCTCGGTCCAGACGCCGTGCACCACGTACAGCACGCGATCGGGGTGCGACAGGTTCCAGCCGCGCAACGCGCGGTAGAAACTCGGTGGCAGGATGGTGTAGATCCGCAGCGTGTTCGCGTGCATGGCCGCGATCGTGTCGAGCCAGCCGGCATAGAGCGCCGAGTCGGCAGGAAACTCCGCCGGGAACTTGCCCGGCAGGGCGAGTCCCATGTTCACGCCCTTGAGGAACAGGGGGCGCCAGCGCGGGCCGTCACGGACCTCGAACTGCTCGCCGGCCGTGCGCGCCGTGAGGTCGAGCGCAGCGGGCCGGCGCTTCACGAGGGCGGGGCCGGCGCGTTCCCAGTCCGGCGCGATCCGGTCGAGCAGGGAGCGGGCGCTCGCGTTCTTCGGGTCGAGGGCCACCACCCGTCGTGCGGCGCGGACGGCACCGGCCAGGTCGCCCCGACGATAGGCCACGGTGGCGAGCCCGTCCCACGCGTCGGCGTAGGCGGTATCGCGTGCCGTCACGGCGGCGAACTGCTTCTGCGCCTCGTCGAGCTTGTCCTCGCGGAGGGCCACGAAGCCGAGTCCCACCTGCGCGTCGCCATTGGTGCGGCACTCTGCGAGAGCGCGCGTGAAGTGCGTGCGGGCGAGCCCCAGCGAGTCGCGGCGGTACGCTTGCCATCCGCGCGTGGCCGCTGCGCCCGAACTGGCGGAGCAGGGCGTCTGGGCCGCCGCCACCCCCGGCACCGCGCCGAGCAGTGAGGCGAGCAGTGAGGCGAGCAGCGTGAGCGCCGGCAGCAATGAACGAGCGGAAGGCCGCGAGCAAGCGCCCGCTGCCACCGCGGGCGCAGTGGAACGATCGGAAGACGTCATGACCTCCAGACGGGCGAACCGGGGGGCGAGCAACGGCGGCCGGCTGGCCGGGCTGGGGGGCGCCTCATCGCCTGGCGGCCGCAGCGGTGCGTTCGCGACGCTGCAGGGCGCGTAGCTCCTTCCAGCGAACGAGCTTGGTGCCGGTCGCATCGAGGATGCGCCGGAGCTCGGGATCAGCCGTGAAGATGCGGTATTCTTCGACCCGATCCCGCCAGCCGGTGCGGAAGGGCTGGTCACCCAACAGGGCGCGCAGTTCAGGCTGGTCCACCGCCACGTGGATGTACAGCTCCGTGACCACGCCCGGCGCCAACTGGCTCAGCTTGCGCCGCCAGTAGGCCGGCAGCCGTTCGCCCGGGGCCTGGTCGGCGCCCACGATCACGTAGTCCTGGAAGACGATGCCGGCGGCCCGCAACTGCGCGGCCTGCGGCCGACGCAGTTCCTCGGACGGCGGCATGAAGCGCACGGGCAGGTCGAACTCGCGCGCGAGCTTCAGGTAGACCGGGAAGAAGCGGGGGTCGAGGCCGAGCGCATGCATGTGCATGTCGAGATGCGACACGTCGAGCCCGGCGTCGATGGCGCGCTGGATCTGCGCGCGTCCCTCGGCTTCCACCTCGGCGAGGACGGCGTTCGCGTGAAACGCCGCGACGCTCGCGTGCAGATAGCCGGCCGCGTCGACGAGGCTGGGAACCGCCGAGCGCCCGAGCACGGGACCGTAGCGGAACCCCTCCCACTCGGACGTGAAGGTGAGGTGCACGCCGAAGTCGGCCTGGGGGTTGGCTCGGGCAAAGGTGCCCAACTCCACGAACCATGGTGCAGGCGTCATGACCGTGGCGCTGCCCACGAGCGGCCCCTGGAGCGCCTCGATCGTGGCCACATTCTCGGCGTGCGCGAGGCCACCGTCGTCGGCGTTGACCAGCAGGACGCGGGTGCCGCGGGGGAAGCCGAGCCGCTCGACCAAGGTGGGCGCCGGGCCCTGCGCTGCAGCACGCGTGGCGAGGAGGGTGGCGAGGGCGAGCGTGGTGAGGCGCAGCGACATGCCGAAAAGTGGCCCGCCGCTCCCGCTCGCGCTACGATTGCAACCCCGTGCGGGCGCTCCGCACAGTTCACTTTTCGCCGAGTCGCCTCTCATGCGCCGTCGCCGATTCACCATTCCCGCCCTGCTGGCGTTGGTTGCGGCGCCCGCGTCCGCTCAGCCAGCGGCGAAAGCCACGACCGTCTACACCGGCACCTTCGTCACCCTCGACACTGCCAGGCCGCGCGCCGAGGCGGTGGCGGTGCGCGCGGGGATCATCGTGGCCGTCGGGGCGCGTCGCGACGTGGACGCGGCGGCCGGCCCCGGCGCCACGCACGTGGCGCTCCCGGGCACGGTGCTGCCCGGACTGGCCGACGCGCACGTACACGTGGCCATGCTGGGCGAGGTGCTGGAGACGCTCAACCTGCGCGGACTCTCGAAGGCGCAGCTGCTCACGCGCGTGCGCGACGCCGCGCGCGTGGCGAGCGCCGGCGCGTGGATCCGGGGTGGAGGATGGGACCAGGCCTTCTGGACGCCGGCCACCTTTCCCCTCGCCGCCGAGCTCGACTCGGTGTCGAACGGCCACCCGGTGGTGCTCGACCGGGTGGACGGCCATGCGACCTGGGTGAACACGCGCGTGCTGCGGGCGGCGGGACTCACGCGCGAGACGCGTGATCCGCCGGGCGGGCGCATCATCCGCGATCCTACCGGACTGCCAGCGGGGGTGCTGGTGGACCGGGCCGAGGATCTCGTGTCGCGGCTCGTGCCCGAGCCCACGATGGCCGACCGCGTGCGTCGCCTGCGCAAGGCGCTCGCCCAGTACGCCGCGTGGGGGCTCACCTCCGTGCACGATGCGGGCATCGGGATGGCGGACCTCTCGGCCTATCATGCGCTCACGTCCGAGGGGCCGCTGCCCGTCCGCGTGTACGCCATGGCCGGTGCCAACGACGCCATGCTCGCCAGCATCCTGCCGCGCGGGCCGGAGCTCGGCACCGCCGACGGCACCTTCACGCTGCGGTCGGTCAAGGTGGTGCTCGACGGCGCGCTCGGTTCGCGCGGCGCGGAGCTGTCGGCGCCATACAGCGATGCGCCGGAGGAGCGCGGGCTGGTGCTCGTCTCCGACGCGCGGCTCGACTCGATCGTGGCCCGGGCAGCCTCACGCGGATTCCAGGTGAACGTGCACGCGATCGGCGACCAGGCCAACCACCGGGTGCTCGACGCGTTCGCGCGCGCCGGCGCGACCACGCGCACGCTTCGCTTCCGGAACGAGCACGTCTCGATGGTGCGCGACGAGGACGTGAAGCGGTTCGCGCAACTTGGCGTGATCGCCTCGATGCAACCGGTGTTCGTGGGGGAGTACTCGCGGTTCGCCGAGGCCCGCGTGGGCAAGGCGCGGCTGCCGTGGGTGTACCGGACGCGCGACCTGATCGACGCCGGTGCGGTGGTGGCGGCCGGCAGCGACTATCCGGCGTCGGATGCCGGGGACGCGATCACCACCCTGTCCAGCATGGTCACGCGACGGGGCGCCGACGGCACGCCGCTGGCGGGGTGGCTGCCGGGGCAGGGGGTGAGCGTGGCGGTGGCGTTGCGCGCGATGACGCAGGGGGCGGCGTTCGCGGCATTCGAGGAGCAGGAGCGCGGCGCGCTCACGGTGGGGCGGCGGGCCGACTTCACCGTGCTCTCGGGGGATCCGACGCGCGTGGCGCCCACCGAGCTTCGCGCGCTGCGCGTGTTGCGCACCATGGTGGGCGGGCGCACGACGTACGCCGTGCGCTGAGGGGGCGCGCTGCCCGCTACTTCCTGGCGGCGGAGCCCGGGGCGCGGAACTGCACGAGGTACTGGCCCAACCCCTCGGCCTCGAGCCTGTCCACGGGAATGAAGCGGAGCGACGCCGAATTGATGCAATAGCGCAGTCCTGCGGGCTTCGGTCCGTCGTCGAAGACGTGCCCCAGGTGCGAGTTGGCGGCGACGCTGCGCACCTCGGTGCGCGTGAACCCGTAGGTGCGATCCACGATCGCCTTCACGTTGGTCGTCTCGAGCGGCTTGGTGAAGCTCGGCCAGCCAGTGCCGGACTCATACTTGTCGAGCGAGCTGAAGAGGGGCTCCCCCGACACGATGTCCACGTAGATGCCGGCCGCGTGATGGTCGTGGTAGGCGTTGCGGAACGGGCGCTCGGTGTCGTCGTGCTGCGTCACGGAGTACTGCATCGGTGTCAGGCGCGCGCGGAGTTCGGCGTCGGAGGGCTTGACGAAGCGCCGGGCCGACGCGGCCGCCCTGGGGGCGGAGGGGACGGCGGCCTGCTGGGCCGTGGAGAGCGTGGGGAGGAGCAGCAGGGCGGCGAGCGTCGGCGCGAAGCGAAGCAGCGGCATGATGGAGCCCGGTGGAGTGGGTGGCTCCGGCCGTGTCGGCCAGCGCCTGCTTGACGTACGCATCCCGGCTGCGGAGCGGATTCGTCCGTCGCATTCGGCGCCGCCGTGGCGAGGTGCACGCCTTCCTTGTCACCGCCCGTCGCGCCAGACCGCGATGTCGCCGAGCGCCTTGCGATGGAGGTCGGGGACGCGCGCGCCGGGGGCAGGATAGCCCACCGGAAGCAGGAGGAACGGCTTCTCGTTGGCCGGGCGTTCGAGCACGTCGGAGAGGAAACCCATGGGCGACGGCGTGTGCGTGAGCGTCACCAGTCCCATGGCGTGCAACGCGGCAATGAAGAACCCGACGGCGATGCCGCACGACTCCTGCGTGTAGTAGTGCGTGCGCTTGGTGCCATCGGGGCGGAGGCCGTACGCCTGCCGGAAGACGACCACGACCCACGGTGCATCGGTGAGGTGCGTCTTCACCGCGTCGGTGCCAAGCGGCGCCAGCGCCTCGAGCCACTCGGGGGTCATGCGCTCGGCGTAGTTGATCCGCTCCTCCTCCTCGGCCGCCACGCGGATGCGCTGCTTGAGATCGGGATCGGCGATGGCCACGAAAGTCCACGGCTGCTGGTGCGCCCCGCTGGGCGCGGTGCCGGCGGTGCGGATGGCGTGCTCGATGAGGGCGCGCGGCACTGGGTCGGTGGAAAAGTGGCGCGTGGTGCGGCGGCGCCCCATGAGGGCCTCGAAGGCCTGCGCGCGCTGCTCCGACTCCGCGAGGGAGAGGCGCTCGTGCGCGAGCGGTACCAGCGTGGGTTCCGTGGTCATGGTGGGCGCGTGCGGAGGAAGTCGGGAACGGGTGCGGCCTGAGTGATCGCGGAGAATACCGTGAGTCCGGCCCGATGAAAACCGGTGGCGCACCCGTACTCGTACGTCTCGAAGGGAGCCGCCGCGCGCGGCCGACCCTCGGCGTTCCGCTCGCCGGCCATGATCACACCTCCACCACCGGTCGACAGTTCGATGACGCCCCTCTTCTCGATCCTTGCCTGCGCTGCGAGCTGGGCCCAGGCCGGCGCGCTGGACCTGTTGCGGCTGGGCGAGGTGCCAACCGGTGCCGCCCTGCCGGTGGGTTGGACTGTGCGCGACGTGCGCGGTGAGCGGCGCCCCACCACCGCCGTGGTGGACTCGGGCGGCGCGCGCTTCCTGCGCCTTGATGGCACGGCGCGCGCCGCAGGATACGTGCACGAACTGGCGGTGCCGATTCCCGCCGGACCGGGACGCCTGGCCTGGTCGTGGCGCGTGGCCGTTGCTCCTTTCGGGGCCGACCTGCGCGCCGCCGCGACGGACGACGCCGCCCTCCGCGTGTTTGTGGTGTTTGCGCGCGCTGGCTGGCGCCGCGCCGCACCCCGGGTGCTCTTCTACTCGCTCGGCGGCGGCGAACCTCCGGACTATGCAAGGCGGAGCTTCACCTCGTCGCAGATGCACGTGATCCGCGCGGGGACTGCGGCCGCCGCTCGCGAATGGACCGCCCACGCGGTCGACCCGTTCGGCGACCACGAGCGCGCATGGGGCGAGTCCCCCACGCGCATCGTCGCCATCGGCGTCATGCAGGACACCGACCAGACCCGTTCGGCCGCCACCGCCGACATCCGACTCCTCACCTGGCAACCCACTCATGCGAATCATCCGTAGCACGGTCGCGCTCAGCGTCCTGCTCGTGGCCTGCACTTCGGCGTCGCCGCCCACGGCCCCCGACGCCGTCCCGGTGACACCGGGCAGCATGGTGCCCACCGGCGGCACCACGGGCCAGTTCGTGCGGGCGATGTACAGCGTGACCGGAACGGCGACGCTCGCGATCGAAAATGGCGTTGGTCGACTCGAGTTCTCGAGTGACTTCTCCATTGCCCAGACGCCGGGTCCCTTCGTGTACCTGAACACCACCAGCAATGCCAATACCGGACAGCCAGTGCGCGTCGGGGCGCTCAAAAGCGTGCGAGGGGCCCAGACGTACACCTTCCAAGTGCCGGCCGGTGTCCGATACTCCTGGGTGTTGATCTGGTGCGATCCGTTCAACGTGCCGATGGCCCAAGCCGCGATTCCGCCGACTCCGTGAGCGTGCCGTCGCTCTTCAGGCGTGATGCGCCGGACCTGTTTTCGCTTCGCTCGACCGGCGGGCCGCACGTCCCTGCTGAATCCATCCACACTGGACCTCGCATGACTCTGAACACGCTTCCCCGTTCGCCGCTCGGCCGCGTGACGTTGCGACCCGCGGTTGTCCTGCTGTTCGCTTCGACGGCCATGGTGGCGAGTCAGGCGAGGGCGCAGTCCGCAGACAGTGTCCAGGCGGTGACGCCCGCCGCGCCGATTGCCCCGGTAGCGGTGCTCGGTGCGCCGCCCGTCGCTACTTCGAGTGCCACGCCGTTCGTGACCGCCGGCGCCGGGCTCCGGAGCGAGCTCTTCTCTTCGTCCACACCCTTTCGCGTCGGCCTCGGGGCCATCGCCGATCAGGCACGGTGGCAGCCGATGGCGTGGGGCGGGGCGCCGGCCGACTTCGGAGCGCGCGCTGGTGTTCGGCTGGCCGAGGTGACCGCGCAGTTGGCGGCGCTGCATGGGACGGCGGCGCTGCTGGGGCAGGACGCGAGCTACCGGCCACAATACGACGGGTCGTTCTTCGGCCGGGCCGGACACGCGCTGCTCGGTTCGGTGACGGCGCACAACCGCGCGGGTGATCGTGTGTTCGCCCCTGGCACGATCGTCGGGGCGTTGGCCGCCGGTGTGACGGCGCATCAACTGCTTCCGGGCAGCACGCCGCGCGCCGAGATCATGAGCCGGGCCGTGAGCGCGCTCACCAGCCGGGTGTTGCGCACGCTGTGGATCGAGTTTCTCTCGCGTCCGCCGCGCGAACACGAGGCGCGTCGCTTCTAGCGGATCCCCGGTACTCCCGGAGCGCGTTGGCCGGCTCCGCCGCGGGCCGGCGCGGCGGTGCGACTCCGTGTGGCCAGCGCATCCGTGCGGAGGGCGCTCACCTGACGCGACGCTTCACGACGTCGCCCATATCGGCGACCAGCCCGCGGTTTTCGCTTTTCTGCCTTGTCCACATTGATGTGCGGACGGTTCATGCACGAAGGGCGGGTCACCACCTTCGCGCAGGTCGTGGACCACGGCGATGTCAACCCGAGGAACAACGTCGACCGCGGCATGCGCCGAAGGTCCGGACCCCGTTGGCGCCCTGAGGTCGCGGCGCTGCGGCTCCGACGCTACGGACGGCGCGACCGCTGCCAGGTCCAGCCGAACGCCGCGAAGATCACCAGGCCCACCCCCATCACGACGTGCCAGAAGTAGCCCAATTCGGGGACGAGGAATGACACGCGGCTGCTGTCGGGCGCGACGTACCCCTCGGCCACCCGGCCGACCGTGTAGCGCGAGGCGATCTCGCGCGCCCATGGCTCGCTGGACGCCTCGTCGAGCGGCGTGACCTGGCGAGCGATGTACGATCCCTGCCTCGTGGGCACGGCGTAGCGCAGGCGCGGCGCCCAGTACGTGATGCCGAGCGCGTTCTTGCGCTCGTCCACCCCGACCTCGATGACGGCAACCCGCGTGGGTCGAAAGGTCGCGATGCGCTCGCGGCCGAGCATGTAGAGCGCGGTGGACCGCCACGCCACGTAGCCCCAGACGGGAATGATCAGGGCAAACGCGACAAGCAGACGCCGGGCGTGTGATGGAGTGAGCACAGGGAAAGCTTAGCGTCCGCGGGGTGGCGAGCGCCACGGGGTTGACGGGATCACCGGGCCGGCGGGCGTCCGCCGCGGCCGGGGAAGACGACGCCGTAGCGCCCTCGATCGTCGGTGTTGCGCGTGCGCGTGATCCGCGTGTCGGGCGGCACGGCGGTGATCGTCGCGCCGGCGAGCCCCCTACCGTCGGGCGCCTTGTTGGCGCTGCGCACCTGTCGGTGATGTCGCCGAGCCCATGCCGAGCCGGCTCCGAGCGCCTCAGCGCCCGAGCGCCTCCAGCCGAGCCTCGATGAACCGGCGCTGCGGCGGCGCGGTGGTGAGCGCGAGGGCGCGCCCCCAGGCGGCGCGCGCGCGCGGGCGGTCGCCCAGCCGATCGTAGGCATGCGCGCGTGCCGCATGGGCCCACGGGTAGCTGGCGAGGCGCCCCTCGTCGTCGGCGTGGTCGAGCGCGTCGAGTGCGGCGGCCGGGCCCACGGCGTACGCGAGCGCCACGGCCCGGTTGACGCGCACCACCGGCGATGGGGCGATCAGCAGCAGCCGGTCGTACGCCTCCACGACCCGGTCCCACGGCATGGCGTCGAAGCTCGGCGCCAAGGCATGCAAGGCCGCGAGCTCCGCCTCCAGGTGCCAGCGCGAGAGCTGCGTGGCGGCCATCGACCGCTCGAGTCGGTTGACGGCCGTCGTGAGCAAGCCCCGGTCCCAACGGGCGCGGTCCTGCTCGGCCAGCAACACCGGACTGCCGGCGACATCGACGCGCGTGTCGAGCCGTGCGACGTTGAAGGCCATCAGCGCCACGAGGGCGTGCAGCTCGGGCGCTCCCAACTGCGGATGATCGGCCACCGCCACGGCGAGGCGGAGCGCCTCGGCGCACAACTCGCGCCGGATCACGGCATCGACTTCCGCGGCGCTGTGCCCTTCGGTGAACATGAGATAGAGCGCCTCGGCCACGGCGCTAACTCGGAGGCTGGCCTCAGCGGCCTCGGGAATCGCGATGGGCACGCCGGCGTCGGCCAGGGTGCGCCGGGCGCGCACGAGCCGCTGGGCAATCGTTGCGGGCTCGGCGAGCAGCCCGCGGGCGATCTCCCGCACGCCGAAGCCACCCACGGTCTTGAGCATGAGGATGACCGCCGTCTCCGACGTGAGCGCGGGGTGTGCGCAGGCGAAGAGGAGTCCGAGCTCGTCGTCGCCCAGCTCGTGCCAGGCCGCGGGAGGTGCGGTCGCATTCACGGCCGGATCGTGCGCGTCGGCCGGTGTCCCGACCGCCCCGCCGAGCAGGCGGTCGCGGCGTGCGGAGCCGCGGACCAGGTCGAGTGCGCGATTGGTGGCCGCCGTGGCGAGCCAGGCGGCCGGATCCTGTGGAACGCCGCGGAACGGCCAGGTGCGACAGGCCTGGACGAGCGCGTCCTGCACCGCATCCTCCACGAGGTCGAGCCGCGCGACGCCGAAGCGCCGCGCGAGGCGCGCGACGAGGCGCCCCGCTTCGCGGCGGAACAGGTGGTCAACCAGCAGTGCGACATCCGGCTCACCGCGGGAGAAGAGCGCTACTGCTCGAGGGTGACGTCGCACAGGACGCAGGAGAATGAGGCGCCCGCGAGCTTGATCTTCAC
>JANLSF010000016.1:0-3133 GCA_031362285.1 Gemmatimonadota bacterium
GCCCGGCACGCGATACGGACGCTCGAGGTCCGGACGCGTGTGCCGCAACACCAGCACGCTCGCCGCGCCGAGGCCGAAGAAGATCCAGTCGGCAAAGACGACGCCGGACAACAACGCGCCGATTTCGCCGCGCGTCCCGATCAGCAACGCCAGCGACCATCCGCCGAGCAGGGCCAACGCGACGTGCGGCGAGCCGAATCGCGGGTGAATGCGCGCCGCCGAGGTGAGGAAGGCGCCGTCGGCCCCCAGCGCGAAGAGCATGCGCGCGTTGGTCAGCAGCGCGACGCCGGTGAAGCCGAGGATCGAGATCATCGCCGCGACCGTGATGCTGCTCGCCCCCGCCGGCCCCGCGAGTCGCGCGGCCGTGTCGGCCGCGACGGCGGCACTCGCGGCCAGGCCGTCGCGTCCGAGCGCGTGCAGGTAGACCAGGTTGGCGCCGAGGTAGATGGCGATCACGGTGGCGATGCCGATCAGGAGCGCGCGCGGGATGGTGCGCTGCGGGTCGCGGATCTCGCCGGCCACCATGTTCATCTGCTGCCACCCACCGATGGTGAAGAGCACCGCGACGAACGCGGTGGCGGCACCGGTGAGCATGTCGGGGGCCACGGGGGCACCCGTCACCGGAAGCGGCGCGATGGCGCCCCAGCGCAGCAACCCCAGCCCGATGAGGGCGAAGAGGGCGAGGCTCTTGGCGAGCGTCAGCGTGTTCTGCAGGAACGCCCCGGGCTTCACGCCGAGGATGTTGGTGAGGGTGAGCGTGACGATGGTGAGGGCGGCCAGCCCGATGCGTCCGCCCAGCGGTGCCAGCGAGACGTACCGCTCGGCGTAGCCGGCGAATCCCATGGCGACCGCCGCGATCGCGCCACTGGCGATCGAGGCCAGCGTCATCCATCCGCAGAGGAACGCCGGGAGCGGGCCGAACGCCTCGCGGATGTAGATGTAGCCGCCGCCGGCCTCGGGGAGCATGGCCCCGAGTTCGGCGTAGGTGAGGGCGCCAGCGAGCGCCACCAGCCCGCCCACGACCCACACGGCAAGGATGGGCCCGGCCGACGGCAACGCCCGCGCGACCTCGGCGGGCGTGAAGAAGATGCCGCTGCCGATGATGCCGCCGACGACCAGCAGCGCGGCGGAAAAAAGCCCCAGTTCGCGGGCGAGTCGCGGCGCGGCCATCAGACGATGAACAGGTCGCGCTGCGGGGCGCGCGGTGTGACCTTGAGCGCGCCGGGCATGACGATGGCGTTCACCTCGCTGCGCACGCCGAACTCGCCGCTCAGGTAGATCCCCGGTTCGATCGAGAACGCCACCCCGGGACGCAGCACGCGGTCGTCCCGTGTCTCGAAGTCGTCGAGGTTGGGTCCCGAGCCGTGGATATCGCGCTGGTCGATGGAATGGCCGGTGCGATGCGTGAAGTAGGCGCCGAAGCCACGGGCGGTGATGACGTCGCGCGCGGCGTTGTCGGCGGCCCCGCCGGTCACCGGGCGGCCGGCGGCGATCTCCTCGCTGAGCAGCCGCGTCGCGGCCTCGCGCGCATCACGCACGGCCTCCCACACCGTGACGACCCGCTGGGCGGGGGGGCCGACCGACGCCATCCAGGTCTGGTCGGCCCAGATGCCGATGGTCGTGTCCTTGGCGAACAGGTCGATGAGCAGCACGTCGCCGGCCACGATGGGCCGGGCGTGCGCCGCCGTGGGCTCGTAGTGCGGGTCGGCGGCGTTGGCTCCCACCGACACGTCGGGGCCGTGATCCGTGGTGAGGTGCAGGGCGTCGAACTGCTCCCGGATCCACGTCATGACGTCGAACTCGGTGAGCGGCTGCGCCGTGCGGGCCGCCGCGCCGGCCCGCGCCATGGCGGTGCGGGCGATCTCGGCGATCTGCTCGGCGGCGCGCTCGTGCGCGACGAGCATGTCCGGCGTCCACAGGGCGTAGCAGCGCGACACGAGGTCCGCCGAGGTGACGACGGTCGCGCCGGCGGCGCGCACCATCTCGACCACGCCGGCGGGAATGCGGTCGACGTACGGAATCCCGTCGCCGCTCGAGTACTCCATGGCCACGGTGCGACCGGCGACGGCGGTGGCGAGGGCCGCCTCGAGGGCGCGCCACCCGCTGTAGACGGTGCGCGGCCAGCCCGCCGGCCAGTGGCGCCACGGCCCCGGCTCGATGGCGTGCGCGATGCCCGAGGGCACGCCGACACGCGGCACCCACGCGAAAACGCGACGCGTGGCCATGCCCTCGATGCCGATCAGCTCCGTGGCGATCGGGTTGAGCCCGCGGAAATCATAGAGCAGCCATCCGTCCACGCCCGACTCGGCAATGGCAGCCTGGACGGCGGGCAGGGTCGCTTCACTGAGGCGCATACGGACTCCTCCAGGGTCAACGGGGTGCCGAACGCCACTCGGCGCGCCACTCGCAGACGCCCTCGCCGCGCGAGGCGCAGCGCACGTGATCAACGGCCCCGGCACCGTCCACGAGCAGTCGGAGCAGTTCGCGCAGGGTCGCCTCGTAGAAGGCGCACCCCGACTGGCGCGGCCCGGTGTCGAGCGTGACGGATCCCGCCACGCTCAGCAGCACGGAGGAGCCGACCCGCGTCACCTCACCACCGAGGAAGCGGGTGCCGATGCGGCGCATGTGGCGGAGCGCCATGGGTCGGGCCAGCATGCCGGGGAGGGTGCGGATGACCGACCGGGACAGCGGGGAGATCCGCGCGAACGCCTCCTTGGCGAGGAAGCGCCCGGCCGAACGGAACACGACCTCGGCATCGGTCCGGCGACCGACGAGGCGGGCCAGCGCCACGGCTTCCTCGAAGGGAATGCGCTGGGAACGGCGCACCGCCTCGGCATAGCGGCGCACCTGTGCGTAGACCGTCTCGGAAAGACCGAGACGCTTGTTCCTCAATTCAGGGACGAGTTCGGCCTCGAGATCACCGTCGGGCGCGTCCACGAGGCGGACGGCTTCGAGCAAGGCGAGCGGAAGCAGCGCGTCCACGGTGCGCAACAGCGGGCGGTCGGTCACGGCGGGTGAAGGTAATCTGGTCCGAGGGCGAATGGTGGCCCACATTGAGGGAGCGGCGCGCGAACGGGCCGGAGCGCGCCAGATCGTCCTGCTCGATCGATGGCGATTGCCGGACCGCCCGTCC
>JANLSF010000046.1:0-9963 GCA_031362285.1 Gemmatimonadota bacterium
CCACGGAGGGTCCGATGATCGACGTCCAGGCGGCCCAGTGGTGCCGGTGGCCGTGGTGCGTGGCCTGCACCGACGCGAACTCGCCGGTGTGCCCCGAGTGGCCCGCCGTCGGGTCCTGCGACGGGTCCAGCGGCCCCGGCAGGTAGGCCCGGGACAGCGAGAAGACCCCGTTGATGACGAAACCGAGGAACGGCAGCAGCGGCACGAGCCAGATCAGCCCGGCGACGGTCCCGGCCAGCGGATGTGCGGCGCCTTGCATGCTAGCCTCGGAGGAGGCGCAGGGCCCCCAGGTCGACCGTGCGGAAGTGGCGGAACACGCCGATGACGATGGCGAGTCCCACGGCCGCCTCGGCGGCCGCGACGGTCATCACGAAGATCACGAACACCTGCCCGCCCACGCCGTGCAGCTTGGCGAGGGCGACGAAACTCAGGTTCACGGCGTTGAGCATCAGCTCCACGCACATGAACAGGATCAGCGCATTGCGGCGCGTGAGCACCCCCATCACGCCGATCGCGAACAGGATCCCGGAGAAGAAGAGCGCCGCGGCGATCATGTGGAGGGCCCTCGCTTGGCCAGCGTCACCGCCCCGATGATGGCCACGAGGAGGAGCACGCTCGTGATCTCGAAGGCGAGCAGGTACTCGGTGAACAGCGCCTGGGCGACCGGGCGCACCACGTTCTCGGGGACGTCGGGCGACGCGAGCTGCGGCCAGGGCGTCCGGAGCAGCGTCAGCACCTCGGCCGCCATCAGCACCGCCACCGCCGCGGCCGCCAGCCGCGTCCCCCGTGACCGGAAGTCGCCGCCCGCCTCGGGGTGCCCGAGGTTGAGCAGCATGACCACGAAGATGAACACCACCATGATGGCGCCGGCGTACACGAGGACCTGCACCACGCCCACTAAGTGCGCATCGAGCAGCACGTACTCGGCCGCGAGGCAGAACATCACGTTCACCAGCCAGAGCGCCGCCGCGACCGGGCTCTTCCGCGTCACGAACAGCAGCGCGGAAGCGACGGCGAGGACGCCGAACAGGTAGAACGTGAACGTGAAGAGGAGGGGCAGGTCGGTGTGCACCTACTCTCCCGCGGGATCGGCGGGATCCCAGAGCTGCGACACGGGGTGCGTCTGCGCCGTCAGCCGCTCGAGGTCGTACACGAAGCTGGCGCGACTGTATTCGGCGTTCTCGTAGTGGCGTCCCATGTGGATCGCCTCCTCGGGGCAGACTTCCTGGCAGTACCCGCAGAAGATGCAGCGGAACTCGTCGATCTCGAACACCAGCGGGTAGCGGTTCCCCTGCTCGTCCTCGCCGGGCACCAGCTTGATGCAGTTCGCCGGGCACACCGTCGGGCAGAGCCCGCACGCCACGCACTTGGCGTGGCCGTCCTCCGTGGTGAGCATCCGGTGCGTGCCGCGCCACCTCGGCGACACCGACTCGCGCGTCTCGGGGTACTGCACCGTGACCTTGTGCGTGTTGACCATGTGCCGGAAGGTCCGCACCAGGCCGCCGATCGTGGCGCGCAGGTAGCTCACCTCGCCCACCGGTCGCTCGAGCACCTTCACCGTGATCGCCATCAGTCCCCCTGCGGGGCGAGGGTGGAACGCGCCGCCACGGCGCGCAGCCGCGACAGCTCGCCGGCGCGGAGCCGGCTCTGGGCCGGGCTCAGCAGGCGGCCGCGGTCGAGGACGAACAGCAGCGCGCCCACGCACACCAGGTTGAGCGCGAACAGGAGGCCCGTGAAGGCGCGACTCTCGCGGGCGATGCCCGCGGCGTCGAGCCCGAGCAACGCCGTCGCGACCACCACCACGTACGCGAGGATCGCCGGCAGCATCACCTTCCACCCCAGCGCCATCAGCTGGTCGTAGCGGAAGCGCGGCAGCGTCCAGCGCACCCACATGAAGGTGAACAGGAAGAAGATCACCTTGATCGCGAAGACGCCCAGCGTCACCACGGTCTTGAGCGCCGACCACGGCGGGATGTTGTCCCAGGTCGTGAACGGGATGTCCCACCCGCCCAGGAAGAGCAGCGCGGTCAGCGCGCTCGCCGTCACCATGTTGGCGTACTCCGAGATCGGGAACATGGAGAACTTCATGGCCGAGTACTCGGTGTGGTACCCGGCGATCAGCTCCGACTCCGCCTCGGGCATGTCGAACGGCAGCCGGTTGGTCTCGGCGTACGTCGCGATGAAGAAGACGAGGAAGGCGAGCGACAGCAGGATCACGTTCCAGCCCTGCGTCGCCTGCTGCTGCACGATCGTGTTCAGGTTCACGTTGCCGGCCAGCAGGAGCACGCACACGGTGCTCATCCCCATCGCGATCTCGTAGCTGATCATCTGGGCGCTCGAGCGCAGGCCGCCCAGCAGCGCGTACTTGTTGTTGGAACTCCACCCCGCCAGCACGATGCCGTACACGCCCAGCGAGCTGATCGCCAGCGTGAACAGGAAGCCCACCGGCAAGTCGGCCACGGCCATGCTCATCAGGCCCCACGGCGTGGGCAGCGGCGCCGCGAAGGGAATCACCGCCCACGTGACCATCGCCGGCACGAACGCCAGCATCGGCGCGAGGATGAACAGCGCCTTGTTCGCCGCCTCCGGGTACGTCTCTTCCTTCCTGAAGTACTTGACGCCGTCGGCCAGCACCTGCCCGAGGCCGTTCCAGAGCACCCGGGTCGGCCCGATCCGGTCCTGGATCCAGGCCGAGATCTTGCGCTCGGCGTAGGTCAGGAGCGCCACGCCCACCATGTAGACCGTGAACACGATCACGAGCTTGATCAGGCTCAGGATCGCGAACGGCCAGAAGTCCTCGATCGGCAACTGCGGGTCGATCACGCCGGCGAGGGCGAAGAGGGGCATCGTCATGCGCTCACCCCGCCGCCGACCGGCAGGGCGCCGCGCAGTCCCAGCCCCTCCCACGTCATCCCCGCGAAGTGCGGCGTGGTGGTCGCGAGGGCGCGGAAGACCTCCGCCGGGGCCCAGGTGGGGCCGCTACCGCACACGGCCGACGCGAGGTCGGCGAGCACGAACCAGCTGGGCCGCGCCAGCCCCGGCGCCGCCTTGGCCTGGAAATAGCGCTGCACGCGCCCTCGCAGGTTGGTGAAGCTTCCCTCCTCCTCCGCCATGTTCGCGATCGGGAGCACCACGTCGGCGTGCGCGAGGGCGCTCGCGAGCGTGGTGGCGATGACGATCAGGTGGGCGGCCTTCCGGAGCGCGGCCAGGTCCAGCCCCGCCACGTCGTGATCGGCGATCACCAGCACGTCGCCCGCGCCGAGGCCGGCGAGCACGTCGGCTCCCTTCACGAAGCCCATCAGCTCGGCGCCCCGCACGTTGGCCGCGCGCTCGGCGCGCAACGCGAGGTCCTGCACGCCGGCGAGCGGCGCCTCGGGCCCGATGGCCACCGTGAAGCGGCCGCGCCCGCCGGTCTTGGTCACCAGCTGCCGGAGCAGGTGCAAGGCCTCGTTCGACAGCATCGGGGAGGCGACCACGTGCGCGGTGCGCCCGGCGAGCAGCCCGGCCGCGGCCGCCAGCGCGGCCTCCCAGGGCACCGCCGAGAGGGCGCCGTTCGCGCGCACCATGGGCTGGTCGGCGCGATCCGGGCGATTGAGCCAGTGGTAGTCGAGGCGCCCCTGGTCGCAGAGGTAGAACTGGTTGACCGCGTCGTTCGAGCGCGGCTTGACGCGCACCACCGCGTTGTCACGCGTCTCGAGGACGGCGTTGCACCCCTGCGTGCAGTTGGGGCACACCGAGGCGGCGCGGTCGAGTTCCCAGGCGCGTGCCTTGTTCAGGAAATCCTTGGAGAGCAGCGCGCCCACGGGGCACAGGTCCACGACATTGCCGGCCCACGCGTGCGTCAGGTCCGCCCCGGCGAACTTGGAGATCGTCGCGCGGTCGCCGCGCTCGCTCACGCACAGCACCGGCTCCTCGGCCACGTCCTCCATGAAGCGCACGCAGCGCGTGCAGAGGATGCACCGGTTCGGGACGTACAGCACGTCGCCGCCGAAATCCTCCACCGGGTTGAACCGCTTCGGCTCCTGGTAGCGGGAGTCGGCACGCCCTTCCTGGAAGGTGTAGTCCTGCAACTCGCACTCGCCCGACTGGTCGCAGATCGGGCAGTCGAGCGGGTGGTTGATCAGCAGCATCTCGAGCACCCCCTGCCGCGCCTCGCGTGCCAGGGGGCTGTGCACGTGCACGACGTTGCCCTCGACCACCGGCGTCGCGCACGCCGGTGCAAGCTTGGAGGCCTTCTCGACTTCCACCAGGCACATCCGGCACACCCCGGCAATCGGGAGCCCCGGGTGATAGCAGTAGTGCGGAACGAGGACGCCGGCCACCTTCGCCGCCTCGAGGAGGCTCGTCCCTTCGGGGACGCTCACGGGGCGTCCCTCGATCGTGAGCGTGATCATCTTGACCGCGGCGGCGGTGGCGGCCGGTGCCGTCATGCGACCGCCTGCGAGACGCTCACCACGTTCCGGCTCTTCGGCAGCAGCGCCTCGAACTCGTTCCGGAACTTGGCAATCCCGCTCACCACCGGCACCGCGCACGAGTCCGACAGCACGCAGATCGTCTTGCCGGTCATGCTCTCGCCGATGTCGAGCAGGGTGTCGAGGTCGGTGGCCGTTCCCTGCCCGTCGCGGATGCGCTCGAGGATCTTGGTCGTCCACGCCGTGCCCTCGCGGCACTGGGTGCACTGGGCGCAGCTCTCATGGGCGTAGAACCGCGCGAGCCGGGCGATCTGCTTCACCATGTTCTGCGCATCATCGAACACGATCACGCCACCGGACCCGAGCATCGTGCCCGCGGCCACGAAGCCCTCGTAGTCCATGAGCGCCCCCTCGGCTTCCTCGGCGGTCATGATCGGCACCGACGATCCGCCGGGGATCACCGCCTTGATCGTGCGCCCCGGCAGCGGTCCGCCGCAGAGGTCCCACAGGAAGTCCTTGAACGGGAAGCCCATGGGCACCTCGTAGTTGCCCGGGCGCGCGATGTTGCCGCACACCGAGTAGAGCTTGGTGCCCGTGCTCTTCGGGTTGTCGGCGCGTCCCCATTGCTTGTACCACGCCGCGCCGAGCTTGACGATCTCCACGGCCGCCACGAGCGTCTCGACGTTGTTGATCGTCGTCGGCTTGCCGAACAGCCCCGACACCGCCGGGAAGGGCGGCGTGATGCGCGGGTTGCCGCGCCGCCCCTCCAGCGAGTTCATCAGGGCCGTCTCCTCGCCGCAGATGTACGCGCCGGCGCCCTTGTGCACGTGCACGTCGACGCGCTTCCCCGTGCCCATCGCGTTGGCGCCGAGGATCCCGGCGTCGTACGCCTCCTTCACGGCCGCGTTCATGTACGCCAGCGGCTCGGTGAACTCGCCCCGGATGTAGATGTACGCCGTCTCCGCCCCGATCGCGTACGCGCCGAGCGCGCACCCCTCGACGAGGGCGTGCGGCGTCCAGCGCATGATCTCGCGATCCTTGAACGTGCCTGGCTCCGATTCGTCGGCGTTGCAGCAGAGATAGTGGGGCCTGCCGTCGCCCGGCTTCATGAACGACCACTTGAGGCCGGTCGGGAATCCGGCGCCGCCCCGACCGCGGAGCCCGGAATCCTTGACGATCGTCACGATGTCGGCGGGCGACATGGCGAGCGCCTTCTCGAGCGCCTGGTAGCCGCCGCGGGCCTTCCAGCCGTCGAGCGTGCGCGCGGCGGGGTCCCCGAAATGCTTCGAGAGGACGGCGGACTCGCGCGGATGCGATGCGTGCGGATAACCCATCTAGGCAAGCTCGGCGAGGATGTCGGGCACCGAATCGGGGGTGACCGACTCGAGGAATTCGCTGTTGATCATGACCGGGGTGGCGAAGCCGCAGGCCCCGAGGCACTCGACCTCGATGACCGTGAAGCGGCCGTCGGGGCTGGTGGCGCCCAGCTCCAGGCACCGCGTCTGCTCGAGGAAGGTGTTCACGACGTCTTCGGCACCGCAGACGTTGCACGGCGTGGTCGTGCACACCTGCACGAAGTACTTCCCCACCGGGTGCTGGTGGTACATGGTGTAGAAGCTCACCACCCCCTTCACGTACGCGGGGGAGAGGTCGAGCAGCGCCGCGACCTCGGCCATGCCCCCTTCGCTCACCCAGCCGCGCGCCTCCTGCACGATCCAGAGGGCCGGCAGCAGCGCGGCCATCTTGGTGGGGTACTTGAGCAGGATCGCGTCGATGTCGTGGCGGCGCGCGCCCGTGAACACCGGCTCGTGCGGGACGTCGTGGTGGTCGTGCGGGGCGCCCTTGAGGGGGAGCGCGCCGCCGCTGGCGGAGGGACCGTGACTCATCGGTCGATCTCCCCCATCACGATGTCGATGCTGGCGTTGATCGCGATCACGTCGGAGAGCAGGTGGCCCTCGACCATCGTCGGGATCGCGCTCAGGTTGACGAATGACGGCGGCCGGATGCGCCACCGCACCGGCTTCGACGTGCCATCGCTCACCATGTAATACCCCTTCTCCCCCTTGGGGCTCTCCACCGGCACGTACGCCTCGCCCACCGGCGGGCGCGGCCCCTCCATCACCAGCTTGAAGTGATGGATCATGCTCTCCATCTCGCTCGTCGCCTTGTGCTTGGGCGGCAGGATGAGGCGCGGGTCGTCCACGTTCACCGGGCCATCCGGCAGCCGCTTGATGGCCTGCTCGAGGATCCGCACCGACTGGCGCAGTTCCTCGATGCGCACGAGGTACCGGTCGTACACGTCGCCCTGCGTCCCCACCGGGACTTCGAAGTCGTACGTCTCGTAGTCGAGGTACGGCACGTCCTTGCGCACGTCGAAGGCCACGCCGCTGGCGCGCAGCATCGGTCCCGACAGCCCGTGGTTGAGCGCCTCGTCGGCGCTCATCGCCCCGAGGCCCACCGTGCGCCCCACCCAGATCGCGTGCTTGGTCAGCATCGCGTCCACCTCGTCGATCGTGCGCGGAAAGGTGTGGACGAAGTTCTTGAGGCGGTCGAGCCAGCCGTCGGGAATGTCGGCGATCATGCCGCCCACCCGCGTTGCGCTCGTGGTGAGCCGGGCGCCGGTCCAGGTCTCGAGGAGCTGGTAGACGTTCTCGCGCTCCTGGAACGACCAGAGGAACGGGGTGAAGGCGCCGATGTCGATCGACGTCGTCCCCACCCACACGAGGTGCGAGATGATCCGCGACAGCTCCATCGCGATCACGCGCAGCACGGTGCAGCGCGGCGTGATCTCCACCCCGAACAGCCGCTCGGCCGAGAGCACGAAGGCGACGTTGTTGCCGAGCGAGTTGAGGTAGTCCTCGCGGTCGGTCCACGGAATGATCTGGTTGTACTGGCGGTACTCGCCGATCTTCTCGAAGCCGCAGTGCAGGTAGCCGATGTGCGGCACGCAGCGCACCACCGTTTCGCCGTCGAGCTCGAGCACCAACCGGAGCACGCCGTGCGTGGCCGGGTGCTGCGGGCCGATGTTGATGAGCATGTGCTCGCCGCCGAAATCCGGCTCCGCGGCCGGGGCGGCGGTGACCGGCACGACGTTGCCGGCCGCGTCGGTGACCAGGGGAATGCGCGTCGGACGCCCCTGGGCGTCCATGCCGCTCGTGGCGAGCGCGACTTCGACGGTGCGCGTCGCCATCACTCCCCCGTCACTTCGCCGAGCGCGAGCCGCTTCTTCATCTCGGCCGGGAGGTCATGGAAGGCGTCCGCCACGCGCAGCTCACCGATGGAGTAGTGCGCCTCGGTGGTGGTGTTGAGGGCTTGCGTCAGCTGCTCCGAGCGGCTGAAGCGGCCGCGCAGCGGGAAGTCCTTCCGCAGCGGGTAGCCCTCCTTGTACTGCTCCCACATCAGGATGCGGCGCAGGTCCGGGTGTCCCTCGAAACGGATGCCGAACATGTCGTAGCACTCGCGCTCGAGCCAGTCGGCACCCTTGTACACCGGAAAGACACTCGGGACCACGAGCGGCTGCGTGGTGTCGAGGGTCGCCTTGAGGCGCAGGAAGCGGCGACCGGCGATCGAGCGCAGGTGCCAGACCACCTCGAGCGGGCCACCGCCGCGATACTCCACCGCGGTCACGTCCACGAGGTAGTCGTACTGCTGGCCCGGGTCGTCGTGCAGCCACTGGACCAGGTCCCGGGCGCGCGCGGCGACGATGTGCACGACCGTGTCGCCCCACACCACCTCGGACCGCACCACCGCGCCCGGGAATCGCTCGGCGAGGGCGGCCGCGCTCGGATTGGCCGGGCCCCCGCGGTGCGGGATGTTCCGGGGCGTCGCGGGCGCGGGGGCGCCGGGCGCGGCGTGCCCCGCCATGCGGATATCGGGAGCGCTCACGGGGCGCTGCGCGTCTGGTGGACCGAATTTCCGAACGGCTCCGACAGTTCGTCGATGAGCGGCGGCGGGATGTAGAGCTGGCTCGTGGGATCGGGTTCCATCTCGCGCCGGATCGACGGGTCGCCCATGCGCTCCCGCTTGATCTTCTCCTGCAGCATCATGATGCCATAGATGAGCGCCTCGGGGCGCGGCGGGCAGCCGGGCACGTAGACATCCACCGGGATGATCGTGTCGATCCCCTGCACCACGGCATAGTTGTCGAACATGCCGCCGCTCGAGGCGCAGGCGCCCATCGAGATCGCCCACTTGGGCTGCGGCATCTGCTGCCAGATGCGGCGCAGCACGGGGGCCAGCTTGAACGGCACCCGGCCGGCGCAGATGAGGAGGTCGGACTGGCGCGGCGAGAACGACATGCGCTCCATGCCGAAGCGCGCGAGGTCGTACTTGCTGGCGGCGCTGGCCATGAACTCGATGGCGCAGCAGGCGGTGCCGAACGGCATCGGCCAGAGGGAGTTGGCGCGTCCCCAGTTGACCAGGAAGTCGAGTGACGTGGTCATCCAGCCCTCCTGCGACGCCGGCTGCCAGGAGACCACCGTCGGGTCGGGTCGCGGGCTCAATCCCATTGCAGCGCTCCCTTCTTCCAGACGTAGACGAAGCCGACCACGAGGATCGCCATGAAGACGAGCATCTCACCCAGTCCGAAGAAGGTCAGTTGGCCGCTCGGGCAGGCGCCGCCGACCAGCGCCACGCTGCAGGACAGCTCCCGGTAGAAGGCGCCCCACGGGATCATGAACACCGTTTCGATGTCGAAGATGATGAACAACATCGCGACCATGTAGAACTTCACCGAGAACCGGTCGCGGGCGTCGCCCAAGGGGGCAATGCCGGATTCGTAGGGCGTCCGTTTCACTGGTGTGGGCCGCTGGCGCACGGTGAGGTGCGAGATGACGAGGATCATCACCGCGTTGGCGATGACGAATCCCAGCAGCAGCAGTACGGGCAGGTAGGCGCGGGCCATTCGAATGGGTAGGGTCGATTCAGGCCACCAGCGGCGTATCTCCCACCGCTCCAACAAAGTAGGGGGCGGACGGGAGGGGTGTCAACGCGACGCGGCCGGCAGATGCGATGGGTCGGACCGGGAGTCCCGGGTTCGGCCCGTCAGCCCCGAAAGTTGCCCTGTTCCCTGTCCCGCGCGGTCCCGGCGGGCAGTAGATTCGCCCCCTTACGTCGTCCCGAGCGCCGACGGAGGCCCCGCCCCCCCCCCCACACCAGTCGAGCCCCCCCATGAGCATCATGAACGACCGCTGGATCACCGAGATGGCGACCAAGCACGGGATGATCGAACCCTACGAGTCGTCCCAGGTGCGGAGCGGCGTGATCTCCTACGGCGTGAGCGCCTACGGCTACGACATGCGCGTGGCGCGGGAGTTCAAGATCTTCAGCAACGTCATGAGCTCGATCATCGACCCCAAGAACTTCGATCCGAAGTGCTTCGTCGAGTGGGAGGGCGATGTCTGCATCGTGCCGCCGAACTCGTTCGCCCTGGCCCGCAGTGTCGAGTACTTCCGCATTCCGCGCGACATCCTGACCATCTGCGTGGGCAAGAGCACGTACGCCCGGTGTGGCATCATCACGAACGTCACGCCCTTCGAGCCCGAGTGGGAGG
>JANLSF010000871.1:0-3280 GCA_031362285.1 Gemmatimonadota bacterium
GTCGCCGAAGACCTCGACGATGTAGCGCTGCAAGTCGAGGTCGATGCTCGTCCGCAGGGCGGCCGAGCGTTCCGGCGGGACGTCGGCGCGCGCGCCCGCCTCGCGCACCACGCGGCCGCGCGCATCGACCTCGACGAAGCGCGTGCCCTCGCGACCGCGCAGTTGTCCCTCGTACTGCTTCTCGAGTCCGCCCTTCCCCACCGACTGCCCCGACTTGTAGCCCCGGTAGTTCTTCCCGGCCAGCTCGCTCTCGGTGATTTCGCCCGTGTACCCCACGAACGAGGCCACCGCGACACCGTCCGGGTAGTAGCGCTTGGGCGAGGCCTGGATGATCAGTCCGGGAAAGTCGATCCGATGTTCCTCGAGCACGGACACCACGTCGAACGAGGCATCCGCGAGGATGACCGCCGGACGGTTGGGCGAGCGCCGGAATCGGCGGACCGCCACGTCCATCTGCTCGGGCGAAAGCGAAATGGTGCCCGAGAGGCGGCGGAGCGCGGCGCGCAGCGAATCCACCCCCGGCGCCAGCAACGACACCGTGTAGCCCGGCAGGTTCTCGGCGATGATCTGCCCGGTCCGGTCGTAGATGATGCCGCGTGGCGCCGGCAACGGCACCTCGCGCAGCCGGTTCTGCTCCGACTCCAGCGCGTATTGCGCGTTCCGCAGCACCTGCGTCCGGAAGAAGGCCCCGACCAGCACGAGGAGCAGGACCGCCACGATGCCGCTCGCGAGTCGGCCCCGCCGCTGGACCAGATTCGGGTGGAACGACGTGCTCACGGCGCTCCCATCAGGCCGCTGCCGGATCGTCGAGGAGCGGGCGCAGGATGACGAGCAACACGAGACCGGCGAGGGCGGTGACGAGCGCCGAGAGTGGCGACCAGAGGAGCACTTGTTGCAGGAGGTCGAGTCCCCGGAGGCGCCGCTCCGCGATCACGATCACGAGGTCGGCTCCCCACTTGCCCAGGAAGAAGAAGATGGCGTTGAGCGCGAAGTTGTCGGCGAAGAACACGGCCTTGAGCCAGCTGGCGAGGTACGCCACCAGCGTGAAGGCGAGCGCGGCGCAGCCGAAGCTCTCGGGCGTCAGCGAGTCGGCGGCCACGCCGGTGAGGAAGCCCACGACCGCCGCCGTACCCGCGCGCACGCGCACGGCGGTGAGCAGCACCGCGACGACCAGGAAGTCGACCGGCGCCCGCCACCCGAGCAGCGGTCGCAGCGTGTAGTGCAGCGTCACGAGCACGGCGAACACCACCACCGCGCGCAGCACGCGCGTCCAGGTCACGGCGTCCTCGGGGGCACGGCGGGCACGGCGGGCACCACGGTGGGCACGCCGGTGGAATCGACGGGGCGGCGGCGGCGGCGTCGCGGCGTGCTGTCGGCGGCCGCGGCCGCGGTCGAGTCGACGTTCTCGTTCACGCCGCCAAGCGAGTCGGTGACCGCGCGGCGGGCGTTCAACTCGGCCATCGCGGCTCGGCGGGCCGCGTCGTCGGTCGCATTCGCGATCGCGCGCGCGGCGCTGTCGGCGGCGGCCACGCTGGTCCACACCGAGGCGACCCCCGCCTGCACCTTCTGCGGCATGAGCACCATCACGCTCGTCACGTCGGCCGGCGACACCGCGGGCCGGATGAGGTAGGTGCGCGCCCACCCCTCGGCCGTCGTCAGTTCCTGCATGACGGTGCCGATCGGGATGCCGCGCGGATACGTGCCGCCCAGGCCGGAGCTCACGATCAGCGTGCCGGCCGGCAGCGAGTTCCGGAACGGCACGTTGCTCATCTCGAGCAGGTAGCGGCTCGCGCCGCTCCCGGCGATGTGCGGGCGCACGATGCCGAAGGCGCGGCCGTCGGTGCTCATCGCGCTCACGCGGAAGTCCGGGTGTGACCAGACGATCGCCTGGGACGTTTGCGGGTCGGTGGCCGTGACCATCCCGACGAGCCCCTCGGGCGAGACGACCGGCGAGAGGCGCCGCACGCCGACGGCGTCGCCGGCCGTGAGGGCCACGGTGAACTCCTCGCCGAGGCCGCGTCCGTGCAGCACTTCGGCCGGCACGAAGCCCCACTTGAGCCGCTGGGCGAGCCCCAGCATGCGGCGCAGTCGCTCGTTCTCGCCTTCGAGCGAGGCCACGGCCATGCCGCGCAACGCCATCGAGTCGCGGTTCACCACCGCCGCGTCGTGTTGCGCGAAGGCGGCCCGCCCCCGCTCCGCGGCGCCCTGCAACTGCACCAGCGGGCTGAGGGCCGTGCGCCGGAGCCCCTCGGCCAGGGGGCGGCGCGCGTTGTCGGGCAGCACCACCGCCACGAGGGCGAGCACGAGGCACGCGACGAACAGCGCGGAGTCGGCGCGGCTGGTGGGACGTGCGGCGCGTGCCACCGTCAGCTCAGTCCGCGAGGACGGACCAATACTTTTCCTCGTCATCGAGGATCCGACCGGTGCCGCGCACGACGCACGTCAGCGGATCATCATCGACGTGGATCGGCAGGCCGGTCTCCTGTTGCAACAGCAGGTCGAGTCCGCGGATGAGCGCGCCGCCGCCCGTCATCACGATCCCGCGATCCACGATATCGCTGGCGAGCTCGGGCGGCGTGATCTCGAGGGCGCGGCGCACCGCATCGACGATCTGCTGGATCGGCTCCTGCACGGCTTCGCGAATCTCGGTGGAGTGCACGCGCACCGTCTTGGGAATGCCCGAGACGAGGTCGCGCCCCTTGACCTCCATCTCGCGCTCCTCGCCCACGGGGAAGGCCGAGCCGATCTGGATCTTGATCTGCTCCGCCGTCGGCTCGCCGATGAGGAGATTGTAGTTCTTGCGCATGAACTGCACGATGCTCATGTCCAGTTCGTCACCGCCGGTGCGGATCGACGTGTCGCTGACGATGCCCGAGAGGGCGATGACGGCGATCTCCGTCGTGCCCCCGCCGATGTCGATCACCATGTTGCCGGTGGGCGTCTCGACCGGCAGGCCGACGCCGATGGCCGCCGCCATCGGCTCCGCCACCATGAACACTTCCTTGGCGCCCGCGCCGAGCGCCGAGTCGCGCACCGCGCGCCGCTCCACTTCGGTGATGCCCGACGGCACGCACACGATCACGCGGGGCTTCACCTTGAACACGTGGTTCTCGATGATGAGCGTGAGGAAGTACCGCAGCATCTTCTCGGTGACTTCGAAGTCCGCGATCACCCCGTCCTTCATCGGGCGCACGGCGATCACCCCTTCCGGCGTGCGGCCGAGCATTCGCTTGGCCTCGAGACCGACACCCTTGATCTGCTTTGTCTCGCGGTCGATCGC
>JANLSF010000126.1:0-3798 GCA_031362285.1 Gemmatimonadota bacterium
CGCCGTTGCCCGCGACGGCAGTGGCAGGTCGGGATTGTGCGCGAGGCGTTGAACGCGGACGGCGGCGAACGCCTCGCTGCGCTCGCCGCCGGTGGCGCCCGTGTGGCCGGCGTCGCTCACGCCACGAACTGATTCGGGTCCTTGAGCGGCAGCCCGAACGATTCCGCGACCGCCGGATAGGTCACGTGGCCATCGGTCATGTTGAGTCCCTTCTTGAGCGCGGGATTCTCGGCCAGCGCCTTCTTCCACCCCTTGTTCGCCAGCTCGAGCGCGTACCGCAGCGTGGCGTTGGTGAGCGCCAGCGTGCTGGTGCGAGGCACGCCGCCCGGCATGTTGGCCACGGCGTAGTGGATCACGCCGTCGACCACGTAGGTGGGATTCTCGTGCGTCGTGGGATGAATGGTCTCCACGCACCCGCCCTGGTCCACGGCCACGTCCACGATGACCGAGCCGGGGCGCATGTGCTTCAGGTCCTCGCGCCGGATCAGCTTGGGCGCCTTGGCACCCGGGATCAGCACCCCGCCGATCACGAGGTCGGCCGTGCTGATCTGTTCGATCACGTTCTGGTGGTTCGAGTAGATGAGGGTCACGTTGGCCGGCATCACGTCGCTCAGGTAGCGCAGCCGCTCGAGCGACACGTCGAGCACCGTCACCTTGGCGCCCATGCCGGCCGCGATCTTGGCCGCGTTGATGCCAACGATGCCACCGCCCAGGATCACGACCTTGGCCGGGGCCACGCCCGGGACGCCGCCGAGCAGCACGCCGCGGCCGCCGAAGAGCTTCTCGAGGTACTTGGCGCCTTCCTGCACCGCCATCCGGCCGGCCACTTCGCTCATGGGGGTGAGCAGCGGCAGTTCACGGGTCGGCAGTTCCACCGTCTCGTACGCGATGCAGGTGGCCCCGCTGGCGATGTGCGCCCGGGTGAGCTTCTCGTCGGCGGCGAAGTGGAAGTAGGTGAAGACCACCTGACCGCGGCGCATGTGCGGCCATTCCTTCTCGATCGGCTCCTTGACCTTCATGATCATGTCGGCGGCCTTCCAGACGGCCGCCGCATCGGGGGCGATCGTCGCCCCGACGTCGGTGTACTGCGCGTCGGTGAAGCCGCTCCCCTCGCCCGCCGTCGTCTCGACCAGCACGGCGTGCCCTGCGGCCACCAGCGCCTCGGCGCCGGCCGGCACCAGCGACACGCGGTTCTCGTTCGTCTTGATTTCCTTCGGGATGCCGATCAGCATCGTCAGCTCGCGGGTGGAGTGTGGTCGACCGGTGCGCCCGCAACGGCGGGTGGCACGCGGCGATGGCTACGTCGTGGGACCGAGGCGGACGGTACTCTGCCGCTCCGGCGCAAAGAAATCCTCGCACACCTGTCGCGTCTCCGCCACCGTCACGGCCTCGATGTCGGCCAGGACGCCGTCGAGGTCGCGCCAGGGGCGGCCGTACAGCTCGCTCGCGGCCGCGCGATACATGCGGCTCGAGACCCCCTCCATCGACAGGGTCGCCTGCCCCTTGAGCTGCCGCTTGGACAACGCGAGGTCGGCTGCGGACAGCCCCTCGGCCGCCAGCCGGGCGAGTTCCTCGCGCACCACGCGTTCGGCGTCGGCGCAGGTCTCGGGCGAGGTGCCCAGGTAGACGCCGTGGGCGCCCGCACCGAGGTACATCTCGGTGTAGGTATGCACGGTATAGGCGAGTCCGAGGTCCTCTCGCACCTTCTGGAACAGGCGCGAGCTCATGCCGTCTCCGAGCAGCATCGAGACCAGCCCGAAGGCGTGGCGCCGGGGGTCGTTGTTGGCGATCGCGCGTGACCCCAGCACGAAGTGGACCTGCTGCGTGTCCCGTTCCTTGACGAGGTGGTGCGGCGCGGGCGCGGGGGGGAGCACCGGGGTGGCCGGCGCCGTGGCGCCAGCGGCCGGCTGGGCCAGCCAGCCCGACTTTTCGAGGGCGTCGAGCAGCCGCTCATGGTCCACGTTGCCCGTTGCCGCGACGACGAGGAGGGGCGGCCGGTACGCGCGGTCATGCAGGGCGCGCACCTCCTGGATGCCGAGCGCCTTGATGGTCTCCCGGTTGCCGAGGATCGTGTGCCCGTACGGCGAGCCGGCGAACAGCGCATCGTTGTGCAACTCGAACACGAGGTCGTCAGGCTGGTCTTCGACCGAGCCGATCTCCTCGAGGATCACCTTGCGCTCGAGCTTGAGGTCGCTCTCGCGCAGGGTCGGGTGGAAGATCAGTTCCCCGATGACGCGGGCCGCCTCGTCGAGGTCTTCGTCGAGCACGCGGGCCTGGAAGGCCGTGTGGTCGCGCGACGTGTAGGCATCGAGGGAGCCCCCCAGCTGCTCGATCGACAGGGCGATCTCGTGGGGTCCCATGGTGCGGGTGCCCTTGAAGACCAGGTGCTCGAGGAAGTGCGACACCCCCATCTGCGCGGCGTCCTCGTGAATCGACGCCGAGCGGACCCAGGCCCCCAACGCAACCGACCGTACTCCCGGAATGTGCTCCGAGAGGACGGTCAGTCCGTTGTCACAGACGGTGCGGCGAAGGCCCGTGGCCGGGCCGGACGCGGTCGCGCCCACTATCGGCGGCCGCGGCCCCCGCGACCGCGATCGCCGCCACCACCGCCGCGACGCTCGCCACCGCCGGCTCCGGCCGTCTCGCCCTCTTCGCGGGGCGGACGCTCGCGCGCCGGCTCCTCGACGTACCCCTCAGGCTTCGGCAGCAACGCCTTCATGGACAGGCGGAGGCGTCCGCGCTCGTCACGATCGATGAGCTTGACCTTCACGCGGTCGCCCTTCTTGACCACGTCCTCGGTCTTGTCGGTGCGGCCCCACTGGAGTTCGGAGATGTGGACCAGCCCCTCGGTGCCGGGCATGATCTCGATGAAGGCGCCGAAGGCCGTGGTGCTCTTGACCGGGCCCTCGTACGTCTCGCCGACCACCGGCTCGGCGGTGAGCTGGGCGACCATCTGTCGCGCCCGCTCCATGGCCTCGCCGCCGACAGCGGCGATGGTGACGAGCCCCGTGTCGTCCACGGTGAGCTCGGCCCCGGTCTCTTCCTGGATCCCGCGGATCGTCTTCCCCTTCGGGCCGATCAGGTCGCCGATCTTCTCGGGGCTGATCTGCATGGTGACGATGCGCGGCGCCCACGGCGACATCTCGGCGCGCGGCTCGGCCAGCGACTTCTTCATCTCGCCGAGGATGTGCAGGCGGCCTTCCTTGGCCTGGGCCAGCGCTTCCTTCATGATGTCGAGGGGGAGCCCCTCGATCTTGATGTCCATCTGGATCGAGGTGATGCCCGCCTCGGTGCCCGCGACCTTGAAGTCCATGTCGCCGAGGTGGTCTTCGGTGCCGAGAATGTCGGTGAGGATCGCGTACTTCTTGCCTTCCTTGACAAGCCCCATCGCCACGCCGGCCACCGCGGCCTTCATCGGCACGCCGGCGTCGAACAGCGACAGCGACCCGCCGCAGACCGAGGCCATCGAGCTGGACCCGTTCGACTCGAGCACGTCGGAGACGATGCGGATCGTGTACGGGAACTCCTCGAACGGCGGCAGGACACCCTGCAGCGCGCGTTCGGCGAGGTTGCCGTGGCCGATTTCGCGACGGCTGGTGCCGCGCATCGGACGGACTTCACCGGTGGAGAACGGCGGGAAGTTGTAGTGCAGCATGAACGACTTGGTGCTCTCGCCGGGCTCGTCGATCGAGTCGAGGCGCTGGGCGTCGCTCGCCGTGCCAAGCGTGGTGGCCACCAGGGCCTGCGTCTGGCCGCGCGTGAACAGCGACGAGCCGTGGGCGCGCGGCAGCAAGCCGT
>JANLSF010000206.1:0-3942 GCA_031362285.1 Gemmatimonadota bacterium
GGTACACGGGCGCCGAGCCAGCCGGCAAGGGTGAACCCACGTCCGCGGCCCCCACGGCCGGTGGCGACGACGAGTTCGTGAACCTGGGCGATTGGCTGCGCGATGACGAGCCCGCGAAGGACACGCGCATGATCGTCGACGAGGAGGAGCCGTCCGGGGACGAGCAGGCCGACTTTGCCGACATGCTCGCCAAGTTCAAGCAGGGGGTCGCGCAGAACGTCGAGGACGAGGACTACGACTCGCACTACGACCTCGGCGTGGCCTACATGGAAATGGGGCTGCTCGATGAGGCGATCGCCGAGTTCCAGAAGGCGCTGCGCGGACACCAGCACCGCTCGCGGGCCTACGAATCGCTCGGCAAGTGCTTCATGGAAAAGGGCCATTTCCCGGTGGCGGCGACGATCCTGTCGCGCGCGACGAGCGAAGCCGGCACCGACGATGCGCAGCTCGTCGGCGTGCTTTACCTGCTCGGGCAGACGTACGAGGCGCTGGAGCGTCCAGCGGACGCGTTGACCGCCTACCAGCGCGTCTACGCCGTGGACATCATGTTTCGCGACGTCTCGGCGCGCATCGGCGCCCTCTCCAAGCGGGCCCCGTGAGCACGTCCGCGCGCGGCACCGATGCGCTGAAGGAAGCCCTGCGCGACATCCAGGCGCCCGTGCGCGCTCAGCTGGATCGCGTCGTCGACGAGATGTGGCGCATCGTGGCGATGGACGGCGAGTTGATGCCCGGGGTCACCCAGCACCTGATGGGCATGAAGGGGAAGATGTTCCGCCCCACGCTCCTGCTGCTCTCGAGCGAAGTGGAGGGGCGAGCCAGCGAGGCCAGCGTCACGATGGGCGCGGTGGTGGAGTTGATCCACCTCGCCACGCTCGTGCATGATGATGCCGTGGATCACTCGGTGCTGCGCCGGGGCATGCCGACCATCAACGCGCTGTTCAGCCACCAGGTCTCGGTCATCTTCGGCGACTTCCTGTATTCGCGGGCGCTCCTCGAGCTGGTCGAGCGCGGCGACCTCGAGCCCCTGCGCGTCTTCACGCGCGCCTCGAACCAGCTCACCCTCGGCGAGATCCGGCAACTGGCCGCCGTCGACGCCCTGAGCTTTTCCGAACAGGACTACGAGAAGCTGATCCGCCACAAGACGGCCGTGCTCTTCCGGGCCGCGTGCGAGGTGGGCGCCCTCTCCGGCGCCGAGCGGCACCGGGAGGCGCTCTCGCGCTTCGGCGAACGGCTGGGCATGGCATTCCAGGTGGCCGACGACCTGATCGACTACACGGAGCAGCAGGAGACCACCGGCAAGCCGGGTGGCCTCGACCTGAAGGAGCACAAGGTCACCCTCCCGTTGATCGCGGCCCTGCGGACGCTGTCACCGGCCGCGCGCGCCCGGGTCGAGGTGCTGTTCGCCACGGCCGAACCCGACGACGCCGCCGTGCAGGAAGTGGTGGGCATCGTCGCCGATGCGGGCGGGCTCGATTACGCCCGCCGCCGGGGCGAGGAGTTCGCGCAGGAAGCGGAGGCGGCCCTCGCCTCGCTCCCGGACAGCCCGGCACGCGCCGCGCTGGCCGATGCGATCGTCTACGTCATGGACCGGCGCTGGTAATGCCCCCTGTCGGATCAGCCCGCCACCGCCCCATGTTCCACATGGGCGTGCTCGCCACCGGCTTCATCGTTGGCGGGTTTCTCACGCAGTTCGCCCGGCGGTTCCTGCCGGTTGGTGCGGTCAAGGAGTTCCTCACGACCGGCGTCACCACGTCGTTCGGACCGCTGCCCATCGACCTCGTCATCATCCGGTTCGCACTCGGACCGGTCGCCCTCGATGTCTCGCTCCTGAGCCTCGTCGGCGTCCTGGTTGCCTATCTCATCGCCCGCACGCTCTTCTAGGAGGTTCCATGCCGTTCAATCTTGGCTTCGGCGAAGTCATCCTCATCGGGATGGTCATCCTGCTGTTCTTCGGGGCGAAGCGCATTCCCGAGATCGCGGGGTCGTTCGGCAAGGGCATCCGCGAGTTCAAGAAAAGCATGAACGACGTCGACCGCGAGATCTCCGGCACCGGCAACGCGCCGCGCATGGATCGCCTCAACGACGGACCGCGCGCGGACTCGGTGAGCGAGGATCGCCCCGAGCCGAAGCGGCTGATGTAGGCGTCGGGCGCCGCCGTTCGGCGGCGAGACGTGACGGGGGGCGTCCGCACGATGCGGACGCCCCCCGTTGCGCGACCGGCTGCGCCGACCTACGACGCGGCCTGCCGGTTGGCCGACTGGAGTTGCTTGCGCCGGTCCTTCACGTTGGCCGTCTTGCGCAGGTGATCGAGATACTCGCGCACGCGCGACTGGCGGAGCGCCTGGAGGATGGCGCCGCGCTGCTGGTCCTTCTGGATCACGAACGGCTCGCGCGACGTCGTGGCGCGCTTGTCGACGCGCAACACGATGACCTTCTCGCGCGTCGCGATCGGGGCGCTGACGGCGCCCACCGGCAACGCGAAGGCCGCCCCGATCGCCTCGTTGGCCTGGCCGATGCCGGGCACGGTGCTCACGCGGGTGAAGGGCTGGGTGGTCACGGCCTGCATCCCGCGGGCCTTGGCCTCGGCCTCGAACGCCCCCTTGGCTGCGGCAAGCCCGAAGGCCTTGGCGGCCACCTGCAGCCGCGCGAGCTTCTTCTCGCGGGTCAGCAGCGAACGCACCTCGTCCTTCACCTGGTCGAGCGTGGCCTTCCCGCCGCTGCGCATGGAATCGAGGCGCGCGATCACGTACGCCTCCTCCGTGTCGAACAACTCGCTCGATTCGCCGGCGCGCACGCCGCCGAAGGCCCACGCACTCACGCTCGGCACGTACTTGCCATCGGTGCCCACGAGGGGGTCGCCCTCGGTCGCGACCAGGCGCTCGGGCACGAGGCCGAGCACCTTGGCGGCCGAATCGAAGCGCTGGGGCTTGTCCTGGCTCGCCGTGATGGCCGACAGCGAGTCGGCCCGACGGTCGCTCCGGGTCGCCGACGAATCACTCTGGCGGATCGGCAGCAGGATGTGGTGCAGGGCGATGGAGTCGCCCTTCCGCTCGTCGAGCCGGATGAGGTGGTAGCCGAACTGCGTGAGCACGGGCGCCGAGAGCTCCTTGGGCTTGAGCGCGGCTGCCGCGGTCTCGAACTCCTTCACGTACCGCCCCTTCGCTGCCTTGCCGAGATTGCCGCCCTCGGCGGCCGAGGCGGAGTCGGACGAGAACTCCTTCGCGACTTCCTCGAAGGTGCGCTTGCCGCTGGCGATGTCGGTGCGCAGGCCCAGCAGGCGCGACTTCACCGAGGCCGAGTCGGCCGCCGTGACGGTGCGCGGGACGCGCAGCACCGAGACGACCGCCCGACCGGGACGGTCGAATCGCTTCGCGTTCTTGTCGTAGAAGGCCTGGATCTCCGCGTCGGTGACGAGCAGGCCGCTGTCGGACACGGTCGCGGGGTCCCAGCTCACCCAGGTGACCGTGGCGGAATCGTGCGTGTCCTGCCAGGTGGTCCAGAGGTGCTCGTCCGAGACCCAGACTTCGCCGGCAAGCTGGAAGAGCAGCTTCTGGCGCGGGATCTCCTCGCGATAGTAGTTCTCGAGGTTGATCAGGATCCCCTGCTGCCGGGCCGCGGGGGAGGCGAGCAGGCGCCGGTACTTCTCGATGTCGAATCGGCCGTCCGTCTGGAGCTCCGGCGAGCGCTGAAACTGCTCGGGCGGCGCAAATTGGGCAGCGTCCACGAGTTCCGCATCTGTGACGCGGATGCCACGCTTCTCGTATTCCTTTTGTAGAAGGATCTCGCCGACCAGCTGTTCGAAGGCCCGGTCGTCGATCCGGGCGCGTTCGTCAAGGGTCAGGCTCCGCCGCAGCTGCTGTTCCTGCTGCTGGGCCAGGCGCATGGCGGTCGACTGCCACACCTGCCATCCCACGTCGGTCCCCTGGACCGTCGCGACGGCCG
>JANLSF010000224.1:0-2320 GCA_031362285.1 Gemmatimonadota bacterium
CTTCCCCTGGTCGAACAGGATCATCACGGCGGTGGTGGTGCCGATGACCTTGGTGAGCGAGGCGAGGTCGTAGATGGTACGATCGGCGTCCACTTCGTCGTAGCTCGTGGTCCAGCCGAGGCGGCCGTAGCCGCGGCGGACGACGGCGGCGCCGCGCCGGCCGATGACCACCGCCGCGCCCGGATACCCGCCGGCCTTCATCCCCTTCTTGATGACGCGCTCGATGGCCGCGAGGCGCTGCGCGGACATCCCGACCGCCTTTGGGGCGCGTTCGGGGAGGCCGCCGTTGCTGAGCATCAGCGCGGCGAGAAGGGGAAGGGCGGGATTCATCTAGTATTCAGTATGGTCAGGCAAGGCGCAAAGTTCCAGCGGACAACGAGTTGAGCCGTCCCCGAAGGCCGGGGATGGCCGTCCCAAAATGAGGACGAATGCCGGGGGTTGGGGCAACGGAAACGGTTGTGGGACAACGTCGTAGGGCGTTCCAGGGGCGGGTTGGCCGCCTCCGGTTGATTCCTGACATATCGACCGTGCAACCTTCGGGCCACACCGGGTGACCAAGTCGATGAATCCGAATGACTGACGATCGGCTCACTATCCAACGCGCCATCCTTGGGGATGAGCGGGCGCTGCGTTCCTTGTGGACGCGGTACTCGCCGTACGTGGATGCCGTGGTGCGCCGCCTCGTGAACGATCCCGACGCTGCCGCCGATGTCGCGCAGGAGGTCTGGATCCAGATCTTCAAGGCGCTACCGACGTGGCGCGGGGAGTCGGCCTTCTCGACATGGGCGCATCGCATTGCCGTCAACCGCACCTTGAATGCCCTCCGGCGCACCAAGCGCCTGGCGGCGATCGAGTCGCCCATCGAGGAGGAGAGCGCGATGGTCGAACAGGACGCGGAGCAGACGATGCTGGCGCAGACGATCGAGGATGCGGCGCGGAAGTTGTCGCCGGGGGCGCGCACGGTGTTCCTGTTGCACGACGTGGAAGGCTACACGCACGAGGAAATTGCCCAGTCGCTGGGCATCACGGCCGGCGGCTCGAAGTCTCAACTGTTCAAGGCGCGCGCGAAGCTGCGGAAGCTGCTGGCGCACGTGGTGGATCTTCCCAGGATGGTGACCGATGGACCGGCTGTCACACCTCTCAGCTGACCGACTGGCCGAACTGGCCGACGGCGAACCGAGCCCCACGGAAGCGGCGCACCTGGCGCGCTGCGCGTCGTGCGCGGCCGAACATGGCGCGTACCAGCGCGTGCTGACCGTGGCGCAAATCGAGCGCGAGCGGATCCTGCCGCCGTTGACCTCGTGGGAGGCGTTGGCGCCCAAGCTGCGCGCCGAGCACCTGATCGTGGACGGTCTGGCCGAGCGACGGGCGATGCGCGGCTGGATGCGCGCGGCGGCGGCGGTCGTGCTGATGACGGGCGGCGCCGTGGTGGGGCGGATGTCGGCGGGCACGCCGCTGCCGGCGATGGTCGGCTTCGGGGCGACGGGCGCCCTCAGCCCGGTGTCGAACAGCGCCGCGCGCCCGGTCGCCTTCCGTTCGAACGACGAGGCGATTGCGGCGCTGGCCGCCTCGCAGCAGACCTACCAGGCCGCGATCACGTACCTGAGTTCGCGCGGGCCGAATGGGGGCCCCCCGCAGCCCGAGCAGGTGCAGCGGCGCATCGCGGCCCTCGACGACATTGCCGGCGCCGTGCGCGCCGCGCTCTGGCAGGCGCCCGACGATCCCGTGGTGAACCAGACCTACCTCCAGACCCTCGGGGCGCGCGAGAGTGCGCTCCGCCAGCTCGGCACGGCGCTTCCCGCCGGGACGCGGCTGACGAGCTACTGAGACTCCGATGATCACTGCACGAGCAATCGAAACGGATGGACGCGCGCAGCGGGCGACCTGGCTCGCCTGCGCGGCGGTGTTGACCATGGTGGCGGCGCAGCTGGCCGGGGCCCAACAGACCACCGTGCGCAGCACGACGGTCACCGGCGCGGCGCGCGTGGTGCCGGCCGACTCCGAGGTGTCGCGCCTGGTGCGCATGCTGGAAGAGAGCCGGCGCCGGGAGACGGAGTTGGCGCAGCAACTGGCCAAGCTGGCGGCCGACACGGCGTCGCCGGACGTCGCGGGGTATCGCGCGGCGATGGTGCGCCTCCGCACTGCGAGCGTGGAGGTGTAGCGCACGCAGCAGCGGCTGATGGCGCTGTGCGACGCCGGTCCGCGCCCCGACGGCTGGATCGGCGTGAGCTTCCAGAGCCAGACCATCGTGTACAAGAAGGCCGACGGCACGACGACGATCCGGTTCGGCGACTACCCGGAGCTGGCCGACGTCGCCGAC
>JANLSF010000236.1:0-10084 GCA_031362285.1 Gemmatimonadota bacterium
GACTCGTTGGCGACCCGATCGGCACCGGCTTCGAAACCAAACTACTGACTGACGCCTGGGCGCGCGCCGACCGCGCGATGCTTCGCGACCGCGATCGGCTCGCATTTGCACCGTCAACTGATCGCGCCATCGAGCGTCTGCTGGCGTTCATCCGTACCGGCCGGCTCACCGTTCGCCGCTACACCAAGCGGTTTCTCCACGGCAAGGCCTACATCGCTCGCGGGCACGGCGTGATTGCGGGCTCCTCCAACTTCACCGCTGCGGGCCTCACCTCGAACCTCGAACTCAACCTGGGCGCGTACCAGCCCACCTCGCGCGACGCCGTGGAACGATGGTTCGACGACCTGTGGCAGGAGGCGGAGCCGTATGATCTTGCCGCGCTCTACGAGGCTCGATACGCCACGTACGACCCGTACCTCATCTACCTGAAGGTGCTGCTGGAACGCTATGGAGGCGAGCTGCAGGAGGAGCGCACGCCAACCGGCGTCATCCCGCTCACGCGCTTCCAGACCGACGGCATTGACCGGGCTGGTCGCATCATGCACAAGTACGGCGGCGTGCTGGTGGCCGACAGCGTCGGTCTTGGCAAGACGTTCATCGCCGGTGAGGTGATCCGGCGCGTGGTGCAGGAAGAGCGACGGCGCGCTGTCCTGATTGCCCCGGCGACGCTGCGCGACGGCACCTGGAAGAGCTTCACGCATCGTTTCCAGCTTCACCTCGAGGTGCTGAGTTACCAGCAACTCGCCGATGACCGGCAACTCGGCGGCACGCAGGCCAACCTGTTGGCGCGGAAGGACGAGTACTCGCTGGTCGTGCTCGATGAAGCACACGCACTGAGGAATCCGGATACGCGCTACGCCCACGCGCTGCGGGCGCTGCTGGCGGGATCGCCGCCCAAGCACGTGATGCTGCTGACGGCGACGCCGGTGAACAACTCGTTGTGGGATCTGTACAACCAGCTTGCGTACTTCCTGCGCGTGGACAGCGTGTTTGCCGACCGCGGCATTCCCTCGTTGCGGGCTCGCTTCGACGCCGCCATTCGCGAGGACCCGTTTGACTTGAAGCCGGACGTGCTGTTCGACGTACTCGACGCCACCACGGTACGACGCACTCGGCACTTCGTGCAGCGCTGGTACCGGGACGACACGGTCAAGCTCCCTGATGGGCGCGAGGTGACGGTCCAGTTCCCGCGACCCAATGTGGCGTCCGCCACCTATGACATGGAGGACGTCCTCCCAGGGTTCTTCGCCGAAGTGGCGCGCGTCCTGCAGCCCGCGGAGGGCGACCCGGTGCTCAGTTTGGCACGGTACAAGCCGTCGTTGTACCGATACGATCATGACGTCGAGAAGCGCGAAGTGGCGTTGGTCGGGCTCATCCGTTCGGGGTTGCTCAAGCGGTTCGAGTCGTCTGCGCATGCCTTCGCGCGCACATTGGAGCGGATGGCGGAGTCGCACCGCCTCTTCCTGCAAGGCGTCGATCGTGGCGTGATCCTCTCATCGGTGTTGCTTGCAGAGCTGGCCGAGGCTGATGACGATGAGGCGTGGGATGACCTGCTGGCAGCTGGCGAGCAACTGGACGCGCAAAGCACTGACATTGCCGCCCTTCGACGAGCTGTGGAGAGTGACCGCAGTATTCTGGCCGAATTGGCTCACAAAGCGCGGGGCGTGTCAGCACGCCGGGATCCGAAGCTCGAGCTTCTCGTTGAAGAACTGGCCTCGATCGCTCGGCATGCCAACGAACAGGGATCGACCGAGCAGGACAAGCGCAACCGTCGCAAGGTGATCGTCTTCTCGTACTTTGCCGACACGGTAGCATGGATCGAGGATCACTTGCGCGACGTCCTGGCAAGCGACCCGCGCCTTGTGGACTATCGTGGTCGACTCGTGTCGGTGAGCGGGTCGGACGACTCCAAGCGGATTGCCGTGTTCGGCTTTGCACCGGTGTCGTCGGAAGCGCCGTCAGGGTCAACGCATGATCTGTTCGACATTCTTGTCACGACCGATGTGCTCGCCGAGGGAATGAACCTGCAACAGGCCGGCAGGGTCGTGAATTATGACCTCCCGTGGAATCCCATGCGGCTGGTCCAGCGGCATGGACGCGTTGACCGGATCGGTAGTGCACACCAGGATGTGTACATCACGTGCATCTTTCCGGACGCTCAGCTCGACGAAATGCTCCAGCTGGAGGACCGAATCCGCATCAAGCTGGCGCAGGCGGCGGCGAGTGTTGGCCTCGATTCCGAGATTTTGCCAGGAGTCGAGGCCGTTGGGCGCGATTTCGCCGACGATGTAGCCGAAATTCGCCGACTTCGGCGCGGAGACGCCACCCTGTTCGAACTGGGCGGCGAGGATCCGTTCGCGCACAGCGGCGAAGAGTATCGGCAGGAGCTGCGTAAGGCGCTGTCGACCCGACGCGAGGAACTGGAGCGACTCCCTTGGGGCGCTGGTTCCGGACTGGTGCGGGGGCCCGAACGCGGGCATGTGTTTTGTGCGCGGGTGGGGGAACGCGTCTTCCTGCGCTTCGTGCGCCTTGAGCAGACCGCTCCCATGGAGCGCGACGCCCTGTCTTGCCTGCGCCGGATCACGTGCGATCCTTTGACAGCACGCGTATTGCCCGATGAACTGCGCATCAGCGCCTACGACGCGTGGAACCGCGCCAAGCGCGATGTCTATGACGAGTGGATCCGGGCGACCGACCCTCGGTACGTGCAGCCCGACATCCGCCCGATCTTCAAGCAGGCCGCCGAGCATGTACGGCGCTTTCCCGACCCGGCCATGTCTCTCGACGCTCGCAGTGCGCTAGTCGAGAGTCTGGAAGCGCCTCGCGGACCGCGCGACGCCCGCGCCCTGTCCGCAGCCTTTCGGCTGGACCGGCTCGACGGTGCGGCCACCACGCGAGCAATCACGGAGCTGGTACGAGAGCGCGGCTTCCAGCCGTATCAGCCGCCCAAGGAACTGCCGCCCATCGAGTTCGATGATGTGCACCTTGTGGTGTGGATGGCGGTCGAGCGACAGGATGAGCCGACGGATACCCTCGGGGTGGCCGCGCCCGGCTGAACCTGGAGTGCCGTCAGCGCTTGTCAGCGCGAGGCGCTCGCGCCCTCTCCCCGCCCTATCGCCCCCGCCGCGTTCGCCGCGGCGGCTTGGGCACGGGCGCGAGGAGCACCTGCGCCGGTGTCCGCCCGCCCAGCGCCTCCTGCGGTGCCTCGAACCATGCGAGCTGTCGCGTATGCAGCAGCGGCTCCAGCAGGTCGCCGTCGGTCACCCCGCCCACTATGAGGGCGTCTCGCCATCCCAGCCAGGCAGCCACCAGACTGCGGTACAGCACCCCGGTAGCATCAGCCGAGAACCCCTGCCAGTACACCCGCGCCTGCGCGTCCGCGTACGGCACGAGCAGTCGCAGTTCGAGGTCAATCTCGAGTTGCTCGCTCCAACGGTTGAGTGCGTCCTGTTCCTCCGGGGCCGGGCAGTCCTGCCATCGCGCTCGGCACGATGCGAGATCGGCCAGCAGGGCTCGGGCCCACGGATAGGTCACCCTCGCCTCGGCCGCCTGAACTGAGAGGACGTTGATGACGGCCGACAAGAGTTCGTCCTTCGGCTCCGCTGGCCAGGTGAGTGGCAGCACCTCGTAGAGAAACCGCCGCAGGTGCAGTTCCGTGAAGCCAGCTGGCGTCACCGATTCAACGTGCACCTGATAGTGCAGCAGCGCGCTCGCGGCAGCCTGGCGGAGCTCGCGCTGGGAGCGCGTCTCGCGCCGGCTCGTTGGCGCTCCCGCTGCCACGTACCGATCGAGCAGCGCGGCCACGTGCGCCTCCGCTTCCAACACCGACATGCGTGCGAGCGACGCACCCGGCGCGGCCGAGGGACCCGTGGCGCCACACGGCGCCAAGGCGCGCGGAATGGTCCACAGGGGAGGCTCCCAAGCCGACACGTCGCCCCGGTAGTCGACGCGCGTGCCGCGCCGCACGCCACGCTCGGAGATCGGGAACCCGGCCGTGGCCGAGTGCGCCAACGCGGCGCGATGACGCGCGACGAACGCCGGAATCTCCTCGAGGGCCACGATCAGCCGTTCGGCATCGGCGACCGTGATGCCACCGCCCGGCGAGCCGTACGCCATGAGGGTCGGCCACGCCGCGAGGCCCGCCACCTCCCATCCCTGCGACCGCACCTCGCGACGCATCGCCGTCGGTACGTCATCCGCGGCGTCGAACGACAGCGTCATCACCAGCTTGCGAAGGGGCGGCACATCGCCCGGTTCACTCGCGCGAAACAGGGCGATGATGTCGGCCATCTCTTCGTACAGGGCCAAGCCGTACAGCTCGCCGGCGGCCCCCATCACGATACCGTACGCGGGCGCCTTCGCTGCCGAGAGCCGGACCGCGACCGGCTGCTCATTCGCGAGCACCGTCCAGGGCGCGGCGCGATAGAATGCCGCGGCCGCGGCATGCAACCGCTGCGTGACGTCGTCAGGCCATCCCCACGCGGCCCAACGTTGCACATGGCTCGCCATCAACGCGCGCGGCGGCGCCCCCGGCGCGAGGTGGCGCAGCAGGGCGACCAAGGCGTCGTCGGCAGCGGGTGCGCGCGCCGCCACGCGCACCGTGATCGCGCGCTGGCGAAGCGTGGGTCGCAGTGTGCGCGCCAACCGGTCGTATTCCAGGGCCACCGAGTGCGGCGCCTTCCCCGCGTTGGCGATCGCGATGTCGAGCACGCGAAGGACTTCGGCGGCCAACGGCTCAAGTTCCGCCGGGGCGCGACCCAACAGCTCGACGTGCATCACGAACGTTCCGGCAGTCACGAGGACCACCACGGGGCGCGCCTGCGGATCGTCGTCGAACGTCACCGGTGCCGGCACGATGGTGAGTGCCCAGCCGTCCCCGATCTCCCCGGTCGGAGGCATCAGAGGCCGGCGTGCGGGGACCGAGTCGTTCGATGGGACGAGCGACAGGTGCGCGAACGGCCGCACGGCGCCTTCGTCGGCGCGCAAGTGACACTGCTTGTACTTCTTTCCCGACCCGCAAGGGCAGGGATCGTTGCGGCCGACGCTCATCGTGATTTGTCCAGATGGTCGAGACCACCGAGTCTACCGCCTGAGCCCGCGCGGCGGGAGCCGCTGGGAGGGCGACTGCTCCTCGCGTCGTCGCCGCGCGCCGCACGCCCTGGCTTCGTCCCCAAGCGCCTTCGCGGGCCAGCCACTCGCTGCCTCCTCCTCCTCCTCGTGGGCGGCGATTCGCAACCGGCCGCCCTTGTCCCCGACCTCGCGTAGGCTGCCGGCGGACCCGACAGGGCCGCTGACCGCAGCGCCTTCGGCGCCACCGCCACCAATCGCTGCATCGCGCGCTCCGAGGAGGGCTTCGCCCTCGTCACCAATGCGAGCGTCGACCAGCACTTCCTCTATCGCAAGCGCCACAACCGGTTGATCGCGCTGGTGCTCGAGCGCGAACCGCACATGGGCGCGGGCATCGACATCGAGCCGTCAGGCCGGTGGCGCGTGGCCGGGGCGAGCGCCGTGACGCACTGGGCGGCGGTCATGACCCGCCCCGCGCACGCGTCATCTGCACGGTGACGCGAATGTCGGGCATCGTCATCCCCGGCGGGATCTGAAGGTGCCGTGGCGCCTCGGTGCCCGTCACGGTGCCGTCGGCCTGTACGGTCGCGAGCGTCACCAGGTACCCGCCGCCGTTGTTCCGAAACCAGATCTCGACCGAGTCACCACGCACCAGCACGGCGAGGCACGTCTGGCGGAAGTCACCGCCATCCATGGCCACCCCGCGCGTCACCCGGCTGCACGCGAGCGTTCCCCCTCGGCGCGTGAACGTCACGGTGGAGCGCATGTCCTCGCCCGGATCGACATGCGTGAACGCGTCCCACGCGCCGAGGAGCCGCGCTGCGAGTGGATCGCTCACGTCGTTCGATGCGGGCGGGGGCGGAATCACCGGCAGCGTCGGTGCCACGCGTCGCGCCGTGGCCAGCTCCGCGCGCGCCTCCGCCGACTCGGGATAGCGTTGCGTTGCCAGTTCGCCGGCACGGATCGCGTCGGCCCCGTTTCGCCGGTTGAGCGAGCGTTGGACGATCTCCAGCAGTGCCGCCTCGGGTGGTGCCACGTCGTAGCCATACACCGCCGACAAGGCCCGGTACTGGGCCACCAGCGTGTCGGGGTTGGCCAACTCCTCGTCGCGACGCATCAGCGGCGCGTAGTCGGCGAAGGCCACGAGCAGCGCGTCGTACAGCCCACGCAGCGGCATCGAGAGGTGCGACTCGCCGCTCACCGACAGGATCGGCACCTGCACGCGCGCGGTGGCCGCATCGGCCACCCGGCGCGACTCCGCCTGCCGCTGCCCCTCGGCGATGGCCAGTACGCCGCGTTCGCGGCGCGCGGTCACCCGGCGCGCGATGTCCGTGGCGATTGCGCCTTCGTCCCACCAGAGCGACGGGTCGAGCGCGACGACGCGCGCGAACAGCGCGGGCCGCTCCACGAACGCCCATGCCGCGAACAGTCCGGCCAGCGAGTGTCCCACCAGCACGCGCATCGGCGCCGTGCGGTATGCGCGATCAATCGCCGGCACCACCTGCGTGGCCATGGCGTCGAGGAACTCGCGCGCATGGCCGCTGGTCGCCGCGCCCCCGCCCGCCGTCGGCGTGAAGTCACGTTCGCGGTCGCCGCCGTCGACGCCCACCACGATCATCTCCGGCATCTTCGTGTTGGCCGCGAGGAACCGCGCGGTGGCGGCCGCATGGTCGAGGTTCCACGAAGGGTCGAGCACGAACAGCACGGGATAGCGGTGCGCGCCCTTGCCGTACGAGCGAGGGAGTCGGACCTCCAGGCGGAGCGTTCGCCCGGCGCCCAGCTGCAGCGTACGGGTCTCGCCCGCGACCACGGCGCGCGGTGCCCCGAGCGCTCCCTGTGCGAGCGCCGCCACGGGAGCGACCAGCAGCAGCGTCGCCAGCATGCGGCGCCGAACGGCGTGCGACCGGCGCGACACGAGCGTGAAGGTGGCGGTCACGGATCGGGTTGTCGGGAGGGAGGGGCGATGCGGTGCGGACGCCAGCGCATACCCGCCGGCCGCACCGAGGTTCATGGCCACCAATGTGCGCCCGTGCTGGACCAACCGGGTACCATCGCCGCCCCATTCGCCCCATTCGCCCCAGGCGCCCAACCGGCGTAGGCTTCCCGTCCGGGCCCATCGCTTCCCGGGGCGCTTCCGCACGCATATCCCGAGGTTCAACGCATGAACAACGCCGTCCTGCCTGGTCGTTTCTGCGCTCGCGCCGCGCTGGTGCTCGCGCTCGCCCTCGCCCCCTCGCACTCCGTGCGTGCACAAGCGTCCGGCGTCACCGACTCGGCCGCCGTGCACGCGGTTCTCCAGCGCTACCTGCACGGGCTCCGCTTCAACGACGTGGCCGCCTTCCGGGACGCCTTCTGGCCGGGCGCCAAGCTGCTCTGGGCCCGGAAGGACGGATCGCTTGGCGAGCTCACCCAGGAGGCCTGGTACAAGGGGTTCGAGGGCTCCGCCGGCAAGGAAGAACCCGGCGACTTCCGCATCGTCTCCATCGAGGTCACCGGCACCATTGCCTCGGCGCGGGTTCGCGAGACCTATCCCACGTCCGAGTACGTGAACGTCCTCTCGCTGGTGCGCACCAGCGGCCGCTGGTGGATCGTGAACAAGGTGTACTGGGCACGACCCCGCTGAGGGGGCCGACCCCTCACCGAACGCTTTTCGCCCGCACCCTGTCCAACCCCGCGAGATCGATGGCCAGCCCGAATGTCGCCCCCACTCCTCCCGATCGCGGGGATGAACGGTTGCTCGTTGCCCAAGCGGCGGCCGGCGACCGGGGGGCTGCCCGCGCCCTCTACGACGCCCATGTGGACCGCGTGCACCGCCTCGCGTACCGCATGTGCGGCGACACCGAACTGGCTCGCGACCTCACGCAGGACACCTTCGTGCGCGTCTTCCGGCAGCTCGCCCAGTTTCGCGGCGAGGCGGCGTTCGGCACCTGGGTGCATCGCGTCGCCGTGTCGGTGATCCTGAACGCGATGACGAAGGTGAAGTCGCTCCGCTCCCGCGAAGTCACGTACGACGAATCGCACGACCAACCCACCGACGACCCGGCGCACCAGGCCGATCCGCACCTGCGCGACCGCCTCACCGCTGCGCTCGACACCCTGCCCGCCCAACTCCGACTCGCGCTCATCATGCACGCCATCGAGGGCTACACCCATTCCCAGATCGCCGTGGCCCTCGGCATCGCCGAGGGCACCAGCAAGACGCGCGTCTTCGACGCCCGCGCCCGGCTGCGCACGCTGCTCGCCGATCTCGCTTGAGGACTGACCCACCATGACTGACCACACGCCACGCCCCCTGTCCGACGCCGACCTCGATCGCGTGCTTGCCGACGCCGCGCAGCACTGGCGCGTCGCGCCACCGCCCGACGGCGCCCTCTTCGACGACATTGCCGCCGAGGCGTTCGACGTTCCGATCCCCGCCGCACGTGCGTCGCGCAGCCCGAGTTGGCGGATCGTCGGACTGGCGGCCGCGGCCTGCCTCGTGATCGGCGTCGCACTGGGCCGCGTCTCGCGTCCAAGTGGCCCGACCCTCGCGCAGGCCCCGGCGTCGGCGCCGTCCGTCGCCACGCCGGCCGCAGCCGATCCGGCTCAGCGACTCACCGAGGATCTCCTTGGGCGCACCGCGTTGCTGCTGGCGTCGTTGCCCGCCAACCCCACCGCGGGCTCGCGTGATGCACGCCTCGCCGACAATGCCGCCCGCCTGCTCGCCACCACGCGCGTTCTCCTCGACGCCCCCACGGCGCAGGACCGCCGCCTGCGGGCCCTGCTCGAGGATCTCGAGCTCGTGCTGGTGCAGGTGGCCCGCCTGCGCACCCCCCGCGAAGGCTCCGATCTCTCGATCATCAGGGCCGCCGTGGCCGAGCGCGATCTCGTGCCGCGCCTGCGCTCCGCGGTTGCCGATCTTTCTGGAGGGAGTGAGTGATGCCCCATCTCATGAACGTGCGCCGCTTCGGTGCGCTCGCCCTGCTGCTCGGCGCGCCGCTCGGCTCACCGCTGGCAGCGCAGGGGGATCCGCGACCGGCTCCAACGCCCGCGCCGGCGGTCAGCCCACGACCGCCCAGGCCCGCTCCCGCCGTCGCGCCAGTGCCCGCTGTGGCACCAGCCGCTGCCGCCGCGCCCGCGATTAAGGCAGAGCCCGCGTTGTGGGGCCGCCTGGAGTCCCTCTCTGCCACAGTCGCTGGCGCCGAGGCGTTCACGGCGCGCGCCGAGGCCTTCAGCACCAGCCTGACCACCGCCCGCGCCGAACTCGCCGCGCGCACGGACGAGTTCAACGTGCGCATGAGCACCGCGACCATCACCCGGGAGGGCGGCTATGCACTCGCGGGCCTCGCCTCCTCGCCGCGTCCCGCGTGGGCCCAGGGCGATCCCGCCGACTCGCTCTATCGCGCCGCGCGCGAGCAACTCAACCGGGGTGACTACCGCGGCGCCGTGGCCTCCTTCAAGGACATCCAGCAGAAGCACCCGAACTCCACGTATGCGGCCGAGGCGCCGTACTGGCAGGCCTTCGCGCTCTATCGCATCGGTGGCACCAGCGACTTGCAGGAAGCGCTGCAGGTGCTCGAGACCCAGCGCACCAAGTTTCCCGGGGCGCGCACCCAGGCCGACGCGGCCGCTCTCGGCACGCGCATTGCCGGCGTGCTCTCAGGCCGCGGCCAGGGGAACAATGACCTCGTGAAGCGCGCCCTCGCCGCTGCCGACGGCTCCACGCTGCGGTGCGATCGCGAGGATCTCTCGGTGCGCTCCGAGGCGCTCAACGCCCTCATGCAGACCGCCCCCGAGGCGGCGCTCCCGATGGCGCGGAAGATCCTCGACCGTCGCGACGAGTGCTCCACGGAACTGCGGCGGAGCGCCCTCTACCTGGTGGCCAACAAGCGCGACGCGACCAGCGTGCCGCTGGTGGTGCAGGTCGCGCGCAACGAACCCGACGCCGACGTCCGCAGCGACGCCATCGCCTGGCTGGGGCGCCTGCCCGGCGACGAGCCGCTCACCGTGCTCGAGGAGATCGCCGGGAAGGCCGACG
>JANLSF010000252.1:0-5769 GCA_031362285.1 Gemmatimonadota bacterium
CAGGAGACGTTCACCGACCCGTCGTTCGATGGGCAGATCGTGGTGATGACCGCGCCCATGATCGGCAACTACGGCGTGAACGACCAGGACCCGGAGTCGGCGCGGCCACAGGTGGCGGGGATCGTCATCCGCGAACTCTCGCCCACCTATTCGAACTGGCGCGCGACGGGCGACCTCGCAGGCTGGCTGGCCGCGTCGCAAGTGCCTATCCTGTCGGAGGTTGATACCCGCGCCCTCACGCGACACCTGAGAAGCCTGGGGAGCATGCGCGGGGTCATCGGGGCCGGTGCCGAGCCGAGCGACGATGCCCGCGCGGTCCTGGCAGCATGTCCCAGCATGGAGGGGCTTGATCTCGCCTCGGTCGTCTCGACCAAGCAGATCTATCGGTGGGGGCCGGCTGATGCCCCGATGCACATCGTGGCCTACGACTTCGGGATCAAGCGCAACATCCTGCGCATGTTCGAGCAGCATGGATGCCGCGTCACGGTGGTCCCGTCGACCACGACCGCGACCGAGGTGCTCGCCCTGCACCCGCACGGCGTCTTCCTCTCGAACGGACCCGGCGACCCCTCGGCTATCTCCTACGTCCCGGCCAACATCCGCGCGATCGCCGAGGCTGGGGTGCCGATCTTCGGCATCTGCCTGGGCCACCAGTTGCTGGGGCTGGCCTTCGGCGCCCACACGGTCAAGATGCCATATGGACACCGCGGCGGAAATCATCCGGTCCGCGAGCTCGCGACGGGCCGGATCCTCATCACGAGCCAGAATCACGGCTTCGCGGTTGAGGGGAGTGTGGAGGGGATTCCTGGAGCAGCCGAGCTGGTGGCCACCCATATCAATTGCAACGATGGGTCGCTCGAGGGACTGCGTCACCAGCGCCTGAGCGTCTTCGGGGTCCAGTACCACCCGGAGGCGGCGCCGGGCCCCCATGACGCGCGTCCGCTCTTTCCCGAGTATCTGCAGACCGTCGCCACGCGAATCGGTCAAGGTGGGCCAAACCCTTGACACACAACAGGTAAGGTCCTACTATCTGCCCTCAACCACCCTCCGGGCGAGCGAGCGAGAGGCATGTCGATGACGAAGGCCGACCTGGTCGAACGGGTCACCGAACAGATTGCCAAGACCGCAGGTCCTATGATCTCAAAAAAGGACTGCGCCCGCGTCGTTGACTCCTTCCTTGACGCGATCAAGGAGGCCCTTCAGCAGCAGCGGAACATCGAGGTGCGCGGGTTCGGCACCTTCAAGATCCGCCAGCGGAAAACTCGCATGGCGCGGAATCCCCGCACCGGAGCGCCGGTCGAAGTGTCGGCCCGCCCCGTGCCGGTGTTCAAGCCCAGCAAGGAGTTACGGGCCATGGTCGCCGACATCGATATTTCCGAATTGGCGGACGAAGAAGACTAGGCCGCGCGCGTCGGCGCATTATCGTTCTGCCATGTCGATCCGTGTCCTGCTGTTCGCCTCGTACGCCGAAGCCCTTGGCCGGGATGAGGTTGCGATGGATCCGGCCCCAGGGGCAACCGTGGCAGACGTGCTGGAGCATCTGCGGACGCTGCCCGGCGCGGATCGCCTCCCGCCCCGGCCCTTGGTGGCGGTGAATGCCCGCTACGCGGCCATCGGCGACGTGGTGCGGCCCGGCGACGAAGTTGCCGTGATTCCGCCGGTGGCGGGGGGCTGATGCGCGCGGCGCTCGTCCAGCACCCCATCGACGCCGCGGCGTTGCTCGCCGAAGTGGCCGCCGTGGGCCGCGGGGCGACCACGTTGTTCGTGGGCACCGTGCGCGACACGCACGACGAGCGCCATGTTTCGGGCATGGATTACCACGCATACGAAGCCATGGCGTTGCACGAGTTGAACGCGATCGTGGCCGAAGCCGAGGCGCGCTTTCCGGGCGCCCGCGTCGTCTGTGAGCACCGCACCGGTACGCTCGGTCTCGGCGAGGCCAGCGTCGTGATCGCCGCCGCGCACCCGCACCGCGCCCCCGCGTTCGAGTCGTGCCGCTTCGTGATCGAGGAACTCAAGCGGCGCGTCCCGATCTGGAAGCGCGAGCACTATGTCGACGGCACGCGCGCGTGGATCGACCCCACGGCGGCGGCCCCGGCCGCGTCGCACCCATGAGTGACCCCGTGACGTCCGAGCGCACCGTGTTGAAGGACCAGTTCGGGCGCGGGATCGAGTACCTGCGCATCTCGGTCACCGACCGGTGCAACTTCCGCTGCCTGTACTGCATGCCGGTGGAAGGGCTGCCCTGGCTGCCGAAGGCCGAGATCCTGCGCTACGAGGAGATTGCCGAGATCGTGCGGCAGTTGGCACCGTTGGGACTGCGCCGCCTGCGCATCACCGGCGGCGAGCCGACCATTCGTCCGCAGCTGACGTCGCTCGTGCGCCAGTTGCGCGCGATTCCGCAGGTCGAGGACATCGCGCTCTCGACCAACGGCGCCAAGCTGCCGGAGATGGCGCCGGCGCTCCGCGACGCCGGACTCGACCGCGTGAATATCAGCGCCGACTCGCTCCGCCCCGAGCGCATCGTCGCCATCGCGCGGCGCGACCTGTCGTTCGACCCGCTCACCGCCTTCGACGCGGCGCTCGCCGCGGGCCTCGGGCCGGTCAAGCTCAACGTGGTCGTCATGCGCGGCATCAACGACGACGAAGTGGCCGACTTCGCGCGGCTCACGCTCGAGCGCGCCGTGCACGTGCGGTTCATCGAGTTGATGCCGGTGGGCGACATGCGCGAGCTGACCTTCGAGCACGTGGTGCCGTCGAGCGAAGTGCTGGACCGGGTGTCGGCGCTGGGCGCCCTGTCGGCCGACGCGGGGCCCGCGCGCGGCAACGGCCCGGCCACGTACTACCGGTTCGCCGGCGCGGCGGGCACGATCGGCGTGATCACGCCGATGTCGCACACCTACTGCGGCACCTGCAACCGGGTGCGCCTCACGGCCGACGGCCGGCTGCGCACCTGCCTGTACGGCGACCACGAGGTGGTGCTGCGCGACGCGGTGCGGGCCGGGGAACCGCTCGAGCCGCTCTTCCGGCGGGCGCTGGCCGAGAAGCCCAAGGAGCACCAGCTGCTGCAGATGCAGGTGGGCGGGCTCAAGGCGCTCAGCCAGGTGGGCGGCTAGCCCGAGTGCGGGAACGAAGGATCGGCCTAATCCGTTGCGTTGCCACGACTTCGCACATCGCCTAGCTTCTTCTCGCTGCCGGGCGCGGTCGCACCCGCGGCTCACCCTCGTCCCACCCCAGGACCCATGGTCAACAAGATCACGGTCGTCGGCGCCGGCAATGTCGGCGCGACCACGGCCCAGCGCATCGCCGAGAAGGAACTCGCCCGCACCGTCATCATGGTCGACGTTGCCGAGGGGATCCCCCAGGGCAAGGGGCTCGACCAGTGGGAGTCGGCCCCGATCGAGGGATTCGACTCGCGCGTGAGCGGCGCCAACGACTACGTCCCCACGGCCAACTCCGACATCGTCGTGATCACGGCCGGCATCGCCCGGAAGCCGGGGATGTCGCGTGACGACCTGCTCAACACCAACGCCGGGATCGTCAAGTCGGTGAGCGAGCAGGTGAAGGCGACGTCGCCCAACGCGATCATCATCGTCGTCTCGAACCCGCTCGACGTGATGTGCTACGTGGCCAAGGAAGTCACCGGCTTCCCGCGCGAGCGCGTGATCGGCATGGCCGGCGTGCTCGACACGGCGCGCTACCGCTCGTTCATCGCCGAGGCGCTCGACGTCTCGGTGCGCGACATCCAGGCCATGGTGCTCGGTGGCCACGGCGACACGATGGTCCCGCTCATCAGCTACACCACGGTCAGCGGCATCCCCGTGACGCAGCTGATGCCGCGGCCGCAGCTCGACGCGATCGTCCAGCGCGCCCGCGACGGCGGCGCCGAGATCGTGAAGTACCTCAAGACCGGCTCGGCGTACTACGCGCCCTCGAGCGGCGCGGTGCAGATGGTCGAGGCGATCGTGAAGGACCAGAAGCGCATCCTCCCGTGCGCCGCCTGGCTCCAGGGCGAGTACGGGATGACGGGCCTCTTCCTCGGCGTCCCCTGCAAGCTCGGGCGCAACGGTCTCGAGAAGATCATCGAGGTCACGCTCACCGACGACGAGCGCGCCGCGCTCATGAAGAGCGCCGACGCCGTTCGCGATCCGATGAAGGCGGTCAAGCTCGCATGAGCGGGCTGCTCGCGTTCTGGGGCTCCTCGATCGGGAAGAAGGTCGTCATGGCGGCGACGGGGGTGATCCTCGTCGGGTTCGTGATCGGCCACATGTCGGGCAACCTGCTGGTCTTCCGCGGGTCGGAGGCGTTCAATCACTACGCCGCCTTCCTCAAGGGGCTCGGCGGGTTGCTCTGGCTGGCGCGCGGCGTGCTGCTGGTGAGCGTGGTGCTGCACTTCACCGCGGCCTGGCAGCTGACGCAGCTGGCGAAGGCGGCGCGCCCGGCCGACTATGCCGTGCGCACGCCGCAGGTGAGCACGCTGGCGTCCAAGACCATGCGGTGGGGCGGGGTGCTGATCCTCGTCTTCATCGTGTTCCACCTGGCGCAGTTCACCCTGGGATGGGTGGACAGCAGCACGTTCAGCCACACGGACGCGTACAACAACGTCATCGTGGGATTCTCGAACCCGCTGTATGTGGTGTTCTACGTGGTGGCCATGCTGGCGCTCGGCCTGCACCTGTTTCACGGCACGTGGGCCAGCATCCGCACGCTCGGGCTGGCCAAGCCGAGCCGCCACCCGCTGCACCGCCAGGTGGCTACCGCCATCGCGGTGGTCGTCTGGCTGGGCTTCACCGTCGTCCCGTTGGGCGTCTTCCTGGGGATCGCCGCGCGCGCCCCCTACCCCACTGCCACCGCGTCGGCGCCCAGCGCCCAGCGCGCGACTCCGTAGGGATCCCGCCGCATGCCGATTGAACTGAACGCGAAGGCCCCCGACGGCCCGTTGGCGCAGAAGTGGGACAAGCACCGCTTCGACATGAAGCTGGTGAACCCGGCCAACAAGCGGAAATACACCGTGCTCGTGGTGGGCTCGGGCCTCGCCGGCGCGAGCGCCGCGGCGACGCTGGCCGAGCTGGGGTACAACGTCAGCTGCTACTGCTTCCAGGACTCGCCCCGTCGCGCGCACTCGATCGCCGCGCAGGGCGGCATCAACGCCGCCAAGAACTACCAGAACGACGGCGACTCGGTGGAGCGGCTGTTCTACGACACGATCAAGGGGGGCGACTTCCGCGCCCGCGAGGCCAACGTGTACCGCCTCACACAGATCTCGCGGAACATCATCGACCTGTGCGTGGCGCATGGCGTGCCGTTCGCGCGCGAGTACGGCGGCACGCTGGCCAACCGGTCGTTCGGCGGGGCGCAGGTGTCCCGCACCTTCTATGCGCGCGGGCAGACCGGACAGCAGCTGCTGCTCGGTGCCTATCAGGCGCTCGAGAAGGAGATCGCGAAGGGGACGGTCACGATGTTTCCGCGCACCGAGATGCTCGACCTCGTGGTGGTGGACGGCAAGGCCCGCGGCATCGTGGTGCGCGACCTCGTGACGGGCGAGACCTCCACGCACCTGGCCGACGCGGTGATCCTCGCCACGGGCGGGTACGGCAACGTGTTCTACCTGTCGACCAACGCGAAGGGATCGAACACCACGGCCATCTGGCGCGCGCACAAGCGCGGCGCGCTGTTCGCCAATCCCTGCTTCACGCAGATCCACCCGACGTGCATTCCGACGGCGGGGGAGTACCAGTCGAAGTTGACGCTGATGTCGGAGTCGCTGCG
>JANLSF010000298.1:0-1698 GCA_031362285.1 Gemmatimonadota bacterium
CAAGACCAGCAGCGAGCTCGGCGCGTATGCACAGGCCGTGGACAACCGGCGCGAAGCGACATTCAGCTCTGGACCAGCCATGGGACGCAGCGGTGCTCTCGAAGACAGTGAAGCGGCCCTTCCGGAGCAACGCATTCGCCGCGCTTGGACCGCGCGCCGCCCCGGCCCGCGCACCCGCCTGCGGCCGAGCCCGGCAACGCGCGTAGCCTGCCTGCACAGGCCGCGGACAACTGGCGCGAAGCGACATTCACCACTGGACCAGCCTTCAGGCGCAGCGGTGCTCTCGGACACAGAGATGCAGCCGTCCCGCAGCGGGATAAAACCGCTCCGGAGCGGGCGCCTCGTATTTGCAGCGCTTGGAGTCACCACAGTCCTTTGTGTACGCTGGTTCGATAGAGGAGTGCGGGCCTAACGTTCGCGCTAAGTAGTCGCTTTCAGAAGTATGGACACGTATCTGCTTGATAAGTTTGGCCACATATGGCATCTTGGTGCGATTCTTCGACCGGGGGTCGCCCATGCCAAGGAAGAGCCCGTTCCGTATCGAGTTGTCTGTGGCCGAGTCCGCCGAGCTCAATCGCCGTGCAACCAGGTATACGTTGCCGTATTTCGAGGTGCTCCGAGCCAAGATGATCCTGATGGCCGCTGGCGGCATGGACAACGACGAGATCGCTGCGCGCCTGGACACCCGACGCGAAGTGGTCAGCCAATGGCGCCAGCGCTTCTTCAAGGAGCGATTGGCGGGCCTCGAAGAGAGAGCCCGCCCGGGACGCCCTCGGGTCTTTCCCCCCAGAGCTCACGGTTGAGATCAAGGCGCTCGCATGCGAGCTGCCGGCCACATTGGGCCTGCCGCTGTCGCGACTCAGCGTGGCCGATGTGGCGCGGCACGCGCGGCGCTCGGGCTTGGTGGCACGCATCAGCGACAGCACAGTCTGGCGTTGGTTGCACGAAGACGCAATCCGCCCGTGGCAGCACCGCTGCTGGATTTTTCCGCGTGATCCCCACTTCCAGGCCAAAGCCGGGCGCATCCTGGATCTGTACGAGCGGCGCTGGCAAGGACAGGCACTGCGCCCAGACGAGTTCGTCATCTCGACGGACGAGAAGACCAGCATCCAAGCTCGGCTACGAATCCATCCGAGCCTGCCCACCGAGCCTGGCAAATCGATGCGCGTGGAGCACGAGTACGCACGTGGTGGCGCGTGGGCGTACTTGGCTGCGTTGGACGTGCACCGTGCCAAGGTGTTTGGCCGCTGCGAAGCGACCACAGGCATCGCGCCCTTCCAGCGCTTGGTTGATCAGGTCATGAGCCAGCCACCCTACGACACCGCGTCGCGTGTTCTGGGTCATGGACAACGGTTCGTCGCATCGTGGCGAGGCGTCGGTGCAGCGCCTCACGCAAGCCCATCCGCGCTTGGTTCCGGTACACGGTCCGGTCCACGCAAGCTGGCTCAATCAGATCGAAATCTACTTCTCAATCGTGCAGCGCAAGGTGCTGACCCCCAACGACTTCCCTTGCTTGGAGGCCATCGCTGAACGGCTGGCCAACTTCGAGCGCTACTTCGAGAGCATCGCCGATCCATTCGAGTGGAAGTTCACCCGCGCCGATCTCAATGCCCTGGTCGCGCGCATGCGAAATCGCTGGGCGCAGAGCCAGCCATTAAAGCTGGTCGCTTGAAGAATACGTGTGCGAACTTCCGAAAC
>JANLSF010000317.1:0-16220 GCA_031362285.1 Gemmatimonadota bacterium
GCCCGTCCACGTCGTCGCCGCTCGCCTGCTCCGGGCTCATGTATTCCGGCGTACCGACCACCTCGCCCACCCGCGTGAGCCCGCCGCCACTCGCGGCCGGCGCCGCGCTGATCCGGCGCGAGATCCCGAAGTCCATGACGAGCGCGCGACCGGTGGCCCGCTCGATCATGAGGTTGTCGGGCTTGATGTCGCGATGGACCACGCCGCGCCCATGGGCGTACGACAGCGCGTAGGCGACGTCGAGCATGAGGCGCACCGCCTCGCGCGCACCGAGCGGCCCCGAGCGCTTCACTCGTTCGGCGAGGCTCTCGCCTTCCACGTAGCCCATCGCGAACGCCAGCAGGTCGCCGTGCTCCTCGACCGCGTGGACCGGCACGATGTTCGGGTGCGAGAACGAGGCGGCGGTCCGCGTCTCGCGCAGGAACCGCTCGCGCAGGTCGCGGTCACCCGCGAACGACGACGGCAGCACCTTGAGCGCGACCAGGCGGTCGAGGCCCAGTTCCCGGGCCAGGTACACGGCGCCCATGCCGCCGCGGCCGAGCACGCGCTCGATGACGTAGCGATCACGGAGCTGGGCCTGCAACGTCACGAGGTCGGCGGCGGACATCGTCTGAACTGAACGCGCGGCGGTCTCGCTGTCCCGTCGACGCGTGCGCCTGCGTCCGATCCCGTTCCCCGGGCGCCTGCGCCGGTCAGCCGAGCGCGACGAGTGCGGTCGCGAGTCCCAGCGCCAGCGCGATCGGCGTGAACCAGCGCGTGTCATTGCGGGCGAACCGCGTGTCGCGCTCCCGCTTGAAGAGTCCCACATGGCGGAAGTCGCCGACGGCGCGCGCGACCATCGTCCCGGCCACCACCCAGCTACCCACCCGCACCATCCAGCCGGGGAGCAGCGCGGGAACCACCAAGGCGCGCTGGAGCACCAGCCACGCGGCGGTTGCGAGCAGCGCCGCCACGGCGAGGGTGGCACCCGTCCCGGGGACAAACAGCGGGCGGCCGTCGCGCTCGGGCACGACCGCCGCGGATCCCTCCACGCCGCGCGCCGCCCAATACAGGTGCAAGGCGGAGAGCGCGCCGAACACGGCGGCCGTGGCCACGCCGATCGTCGTCAGCATCATGGTCGGGGTGACGGGCTCGGTTGGCCGCTACGGCCAGTGGCGCGCCACACGCGCCGTGGCAATCGTGTCGAGCTTGGGGAAGCCGAAGGCCAGGTAGGCGGCGCCCTCGCGCTGCATCCGGCCCTGGTCGGGACCACCCCCGCGCGGCGCACCCTCGCCGTAGCCCGCATGCAGCGAGTCGACCACGCTCATGCCGGCGATCACCGCGCCGAGCGGCGCGAATCCCATGGGGTCGAGGCGCCGGTTGTCCGCGAAGTTGATGAACAGCTGCGTCGTGCGCGTGTTGGGGCCCGCCGTGGCAAAGGTCACGGTCCCGCGCGCGTTGCCGGTGCGCACCGAGTCGTCCGGAATCCGGCGCGTGCGCCAGGCCGCGTTGATGGCCGTGTCGCCGTGAATGCCGAACTGGGCCATGAAGCCGCTCACGACGCGAAAGAAGCGGAGACCGTCGTAGTAGCGCGCGTTGACGAGGTAGTGCAACCGGTCGGCGCCACGCGGGGCCCAGTGGCGCCGCACCAGCACTTCGAACGGCCCACGCGACGTCGCGAACGCGACGACGAAGGAGTCGGGCGCGGGGCGCTCGAGCGCGGCCGCGGTCGGCGCGAGGAGCGCCGACCCCATCGCTGGGCCCGACGCTGCGCGGCATCCGCCCAACGTGGCGGCGAGCGCGGCGGCGTGGACGCATCCGCGCCAGGCGCGCCGTCGCGACGGCATCCGCTACTTCCGGATGGTGGCGGACACGATCGAGTCGAGCTTGGGGAACTGGGCCCGCAGGTACGCATTGCCGTCGCCCTTGATCTTCCCCTGGTCGGGGCCCCCTCCCATCGGGGCACCCTCGCCGTAGTCGGCGTGGAGCTTCTCGAGCACGTCCATGCCACGCGTCACCTGTCCGAGGGGCGCGAACCCCATCTGGTCGAGTTGCGCGTTGTCGGCATAGTTGATGAAGAGCTGCGTGGTACGCGTGTTCGGCCCTCCGGTGGCGAAGACGATCGTCCCCTTCGCGTTCTTCGCCTTCACCGGGTCGTCCTCGAGCGTCAGCTTGTCGAAGGCGGCGTCGACTGCGGGAACCCCCGACAGCCCGAACTGGGCCACGAAGCCCGGAAGGACACGGAAGAAGCGCGCGCCGCTGAAGAAGCCGTTGGCCACCAGGTAGTGGAGCCGATCGGCGCCCTTCGGCGCCCACGCCCGACGGACGACGATCTCGACCTCGCCCCGGCTCGTGGCCAGCAGGATCGTGAACGAGTCGGGCGCGGTGGCCGCGAGGGCCGCGGGGGCCGGGGCGGTGAGGGCGGACGGCGCGGCCGCGGTGCGACCGGCGGCGGACGTCTTGGAGTCGCCGCCGCAGGCGGCGAGGAGGAAAGCGGAGAGGATCAGTATGCGTCGCATGGCCGGAAAGTAGCGGGTGGATCGGCGGTTCAAGTGCGGGCACGACGGCACCGCGGCCCGCGTCGAGGCGCGGTGGCGAGACGCCGGACCGCCCCTCTCCGGGCCAGCTTGCCGCCCCCTGTGCACGCCCGCGACTTTGCGACGCCGGTGAGCGCCCAGCCAGCGCACGATTGATGGACTAGCGCGACGCCTCGCACGGCCCCGCCGCCGGGCTTCTCGCGCACCCACGGCTCGGGGCAGTTGATGATCGTGAAGCCGTCGCAGAGGATGGCGCGTCGTACCCCGGGGGTGTCGCCGCGGTAGCGCTGGGGGAGACCGTGCTGCGTGAGCAGGGCGACGATGGCATCCTGGGCGCGTGCGACGACGCGGCGAAGATGCGCGAGCCCGGGTCGGGAATGGGCACGAAGTTTCGGCCGTTGAGGGCGAAGAGCGCCCACACCAGCACGAGCAGCGCGGGAACGAGGATCCAGAGGGGCCCGAACCCGCGGCGACTACCGTGGTGACGGACCTGCAGTGGTGCGGGGATCCGATAGCCGCGGTGGCGCGGCGCGCAACGGGACACCGGAGGCCGGTCCGGGCGCGCGCACGCTCAGGGCGAGTCCGCGACCGTCCCCGGCGACGCGGGGGTCACCGCTGACGCGCCGCGGCCGGCAGGAGATGGCGCGCCGAGAGGGTGTCGGCGAGCAGGCGGGCCGCCAACGCCTGCCCCTTGGTGTTCCAGTGGTTGTCGCTTCGCCCCCAGTAGAGCGAACACGACCCAGCCGCGGTGAACGGGTCCCAGAAGTTCAGGACCGGCAACCCGGCCTCGCGGGCCAGGCGTTCGGCGGTGTCCGTCAGACGCCGGCGATCGTAGGTGGGGAACGAGGCCGAGTCGATATGGCGCTCGTTCGTGAGGCAGACGTCCTCCACCCCGGGAATGACGATCACGACGAGCGGCACGCCGGCCCGCTCCGCCTCGATGCGCATGGCCCGCAACGTCGCGGCCATCAGGGCCACTTCCCGCACCGCAGTCCGTGAGGTCGGCGTGATGGCGATATCGGCATCGTACTCGTCGCGGAAGATCTCCCGCCCGACGAGGGTGTCGGCCCGGACATCGTACGCAGCGAGGGTGCTGTCGCCGGCGCTGAGGGCCTTGCGGGTGAACTCGAGCACCGGCGGGCCCGCCCGCGGGCGCCATCGCTGATAGCGCCCCTGGATGCTGCGCGCGGCCATGCGCGCGAGGTGAGAGCGGCGCCAGCCTGTCGGCCGGGCGGTCTCCTCGAACACGGCCGTCATCGAGTCCGAGAGCTGGCCGCCACGCGGGATCAGCGCCCCCGCGGAGTCGAGCGCGAACAGCTTGTTGCGGAGGAAGTCGCCGTAGTCGTTCATCGGGAACAGCGCGATGATCGCGAGGTCGGGCTTCAGCCGCTCGAACTCGCGTCGCATGCGGAGCAGCGACTGGTCGGGGCCGAACCCGGCCACGCCGAGGTTGACGGTTTCCACGGTGTCGCGCAGGTGCCGGCGCACCTCGACGCGCAGGCGATCGACGAACGTCTCCGCCAGCGGCGAGTACTCGCCGGCGATGAACGAGTCGCCGAAGACGGCGATGCGAAGCGCCGGGGAGCGCAGGGTGATCTCGGCGCCGCGAAAGCCGAACGAATCCACCTCCACGTACACGCGTCGTCCCAGGAGCGGGGTGTACTTGTGACTGCCGGGCACGAGCCGGTACAGGAAGGTGCTGTCGCGCTCGTAGATGGCGGCCGGCTCGCGGTCGGTCGCGCGAACGGCGACCTCGGCCATCGCCATGGCGACCAAGGTCGCGCCGAGGGCGACGAGGGTGTTGGTGACGCGCGAGGCGCGATCGGCGGATGGGGCAGGCATGGTGGGGAGGGGCGGCGTGGCCGTGGGAAGGGTGGCGATCGGGATCAGCCCGCGCGCGGGCGGCCGTGCGCAAGATGGCGAACGCGCCGGGCCACGCGGACGGCACGATCGAGGATCGCCTGGCCCGGACGCAGGGCCACGATGGGATCGGTCTGCGTGCCATAGTGCGACGTGAACAGCTGCATGTGGGTCGTGCTCTTGTCGAAGATGCTGTAGTCGATGCCCAGGTCGGTCGCGAGATCCACGGTGCGGTGCGGCTGCGAGGCGAGCAACGGAGCGATCGCCACGGTATACGCGATGGGGCCGGTGAGGCGCAGGACGGGCCATCGGCCGACACCGTGCATGCTCGGCAGGTAGAGGTCGAGGTTGGCCAGCACGCGCTCGATGACCGCCTGCAGGAAGGGATGCCCGGGCGCGGCGACGATGCACCATTGCTGGAACTCGCCGCCCGGCACGTGGCTGAGCTCGGGGTACTGGCCCCACCCCCGGAAGCGACCCTTGGTGACCTTCGGCCACTGGGAGATCAGGTAGCGGTCGTCGCCCCGGATCACGGTGCTGAGCGGCAGGCGCGTGGCGGCCTTGATGTCGAGGTAGACCCCCCCGACCTCGTACATCAGGAGATACCGGAACAGGTCGGCGCGGGCGGCGCCGTAGCGCGGATTGATCCGGAGGTACGTCCGGCGCATCTGGGCGCCATAGTGACGGCCGATGAACGCCTCGATGTCGGCGTCGTCGTGGAGACGGTGCTCCCAGTCCGGGTTCGTCGCCTTCGTGGCCAGGAGATTCTCGGCCAGCGCCGGCGGCAGGTCCTTCGTGGGAAACGTCTGGTGGATGATGCGAGGCGCGGCGCCCTGCGGCACTCGCGTGGGCCGGAGCGGGACGGGGGTACCGGTATTGAGCCCGGGAAAGAGGCGATGCTTGAGGGCCACGATCAGGGGCATGGGTGTGGAGCGCTCGAAATCGAGAATGGGCGGTGGTGCACCGGAACGCCGATGGGCTCCCCGCGCCGGGCGCGCCGCCAGTTGTCGCCACTGCACCACGATGCGCGCTCGCGGGCGTGCATTCCTGACGAACGGTCGCCCGACGCGGTCACGCCCGGCGCCCGAACCCGGCTCCATCGTGCCCAGGTGGCACGGCCCTTGCTACTAGGCGTTCGGATACTCGGCGAGTAACCTTCGCCGCCAGCCACGCCACGGGCGCCGATACTCGAGCCTGCTGCCCGTTCGTGCTTCCCCAGCCATTCCCGCCCCGCCGCCCGCATGACGATGAAGCCGGTCCACATCCTCGGTCTTTCGGCCTACTACCACGACAGCGCGGCGTGCCTCGTCCGCGATGGCGAGATCGTGGCGGCTGCGCAGGAAGAGCGGTTCACGCGCAAGAAGGGCGACTCGAACTTCCCCGCCGAGGCCGTGGCGTTCTGCCTGAAGCAGGCCGGGATCCGCGCGCAGGACCTCGATGCCGTCGCCTTCTATGACAAGCCGCTGCTCAAGTTCGAGCGGATTCTCGAGACGTACATGGGCATCGCGCCGGCCGGCCTCCGGCAGTACCTGATGGCCGGCCCGCTGTGGATCAAGGAAAAGCTGTTCATGGAGCGCGATATCCGCGCCGAGCTCGGTGACTACGAGGGACCCGTGCTGTACGGCGAGCATCACGAGACCCACGCCGCCAGCGCCTTCCTCCCGTCTCCCTTCGAGGAAGCCGCCATCCTCACCATGGATGGCGTGGGCGAGTGGGCCACCGCGTCCATCGGCCACGGCAAGGGGAACGACCTCGAGCTCGTGCGCGAACTGCTCTGGCCCGACTCGCTGGGCCTGCTCTACTCGGCCTTCACCTACTACACCGGCTTCAAGGTCAACTCCGGCGAGTACAAGGTCATGGGCCTCGCCCCCTACGGGCAGCCCACGTACGTGGACCTCATCTACAAGCACCTGATGGACCTGCGCGAGGACGGTTCGTTCCGCCTCGACCAGCAGTACTTCGACTACCTCGGCGGCCTCACGATGACGAGCCCCGCGTTCGACGCGCTCTTCGGCGGGCCGCCGCGCAAGCCGGAGACGCGACTCGCGCAGCGCGAGATGGACCTCGCGCGATCGGTGCAGGTCGTGTGCGAGGAGGTCATGCTGCGGATGGCGCGCACGGCGCACGCGCTCACCGGAAGCGACAACCTCTGCCTCGCCGGCGGCGTGGCGCTCAACTGCGTGGGCAACGGGCGCCTGCTGCGCGAGGGGCCGTTCAAGAAGCTCTGGATCCAGCCGGCCGCCGGCGACGCGGGCGGCGCGCTTGGCGCGGCCCTGATGGCCTGGCACCGCCATCGCGGCCAGCCGCGCACGGTGACGCCCGGCAAGGACAGCATGAAGGGCGCGTACCTCGGCCCCGACTTCACGACCGAGGAGACGGAGGCGTTCCTGCGGTCGGTCAACGCGCCGTTCGAGCGCCTGTCGCGCGAGGGGCTCACGGAGCGGGTCGCCGGCATCCTCGCCGACGAGAAGATCGTGGGCTGGATGAACGGCCGCATGGAATTCGGCCCGCGCGCCCTCGGCGCCCGCAGCATCATCGGCGACCCGCGCAGCCCGAAGATGCAGGCGCAGATGAACCTCAAGATCAAGTTCCGCGAGAGCTTCCGCCCGTTCGCGCCCAGCGTGCTGCGCGAGCGCGTGGCCGACTACTTCGAGCTCGACGGCGACTCGCCGTACATGCTGCTGGTGGCCGACGTGAAGAAGTCGCGCCAGATCGCCATGACCGACGAGGCGAAGGGACTCTGGGGCATCGAGCAGCTGAACGTGGTCCGCTCCGACATGCCGGCCATCACGCACATCGACTACTCGGCCCGCATCCAGACCGTCACGGTCGACACCAACCCGGCGTACCACGCCCTGCTCTCGGCCTTCGAACGGAAGACCGGGTGCGCGGTGCTGGTGAACACCTCGTTCAATGTCCGCGGCGAGCCGATCGTCTGCACGCCGGCCGACGCCTACCGCTGCTTCATGCGCACGCACATCGACTACCTCGTGATCGGGGACCTCCTCCTCGACAAGACGCAGCAGCCCCCTGTCCCCGACGACGGCTCATGGCAGACCGAATTCCAGCTGGATTGAAGCCGGGCGAGGCTCGGCGCTTCGGCCTCACCGTCGGCGCCGCGTTCCTCGTGATCGCGGCCATCTCGTGGTGGCGTGGACACCCGACGACCCTCAGGGTCACCGGCGGCCTCGGCGCCACGCTGGTCGTGCTGGGCGCCGCCCTGCCCGCCGTGCTGGCCCCGGTCTACAAGGGCTGGATGGGGCTCGCGCACCTGTTGTCGAAGGTCACGACCCCGATCTTCATGGGGGCGACGTATCTTCTCGTCGTGACGCCGGTCGCGCTGCTCCGCCGGGCCTTCGGCTCCAACGCCATGACGCGTCCCCCGGAGCCGGGCGGCAGCTACTGGCGGCCGCGCACGACGACCGTGCGCGGGCCCGCCTCGATGGAACGCCCCTTCTGACCTGACTTTTCGGGAGCCTCTGCACATGCGCAACAATGCCTCGCTCGTGTCAGCCCTCTGGGCTTTCATGAAGGAACGCAAGAAGTTCTGGCTCGTCCCCGTGATCGTCGTCATGGTGCTCGTCGGCGGCGTCCTCGTCTTCGCCCAGGGATCGGTGCTGGCCCCGTTCATCTACACGATCTTCTAGGGCGCGGCTGTTCGCCGCGTCGACGGCGCGCCCCGGTGGGACCGCGACCGGCCCCGCGCCCACGCGCGTCATCACGGTGAGGCGTCCGGAAACGGGCGGGATCGCTAGGCTGCGAGGCGCGGTGCGTGCCGCGTCATCCCCCACTCGAGCGAGCGCCAGACACATGCGACCCCTCACCATTGCCGTGGCCGTCCTGGTCGTGCGCACGACCGGGCTCGCCGCGCAGTCCGGCAATCCGCTCGTCGACTCGGCACAAGTGGCCAGGGAGCAGTGGCGGGCGGCCTCCCGGGCGAGTGCCGCCGGCGACGCGCACCTCGCGCTGCAGCTGGCCGCGCGGGCCGCACACGCCTGGCCCACGCAACCGGCGTACTGGGTCGGGACCGCCCGGCTGGCCGCGCGCGATGGCAACCGCGCCGCGCTCGACTCCGCGCTGGTTGTCCTCACCGCCATGCAACTCGGCCGGCCGCTGGAGCAGGACACCACGGTGCGGCGCCTCGCGTCGCCCGCAGTGTTCCAGCGACTCGGCGAAGCGATGGCCGACCTCGCCGGCACGGAGGTGATGGCCCGCCTGCCGGACTCCACGGTCTTCGCCGAGGGCGTGGACGTGGACCGTCAGTCGGGGCGGTTCTACGTCGGGAGCATTCGCCATCGCACCGTGCTCGAGGTCTCACGCAGCGGCCGGGTGCGCGACCTCGCCGTGGGTCGAGCCGTCGGAGTGGGCGGCATCTTCGGCGTGCGCGTCGCGCCCGATCGCGTCCACCTGTGGGTCACCACCAACGGCGTGCCGCAGGCGGCCGGATACCAACCGGGCGACTCGACGCTCAACGCCCTGTTGATGGTCCGGCGCAGCGACGGGGCCGTGGTGCGACGCGTGTCGGTGCCCGGCGACCCGCGCGGGCATGTCCTCGGCGACCTCACGATCGGCCCGGCCGGCGACATCTTCGTGACCGACTCCAAGTCGCCCTGGCTCTACCGGCTGCGCCCGGGCGCCGACACGCTCGAGCGATTCACGCATCCGCTCTTCCGTTCGCTGCAAGGCGCGGCCGCCACGGCCGACGGTCGTACGCTGTACGTGGCCGACTATTCGCACGGGCTCCTGCGCGTGAACCTGGGCGCCGGGACGGTCACCCGCCTGGCGGACGCGGTCGGCTCGACCTCGCTCGGCCTCGATGGCATCGTCCTCGCCGGCGGGGCGATCGTCGCCGTGCAGAACGGCGTCGCGCCTGCCCGCATCATGCGCTTCGACCTCGACCCCTCCGGTGAGCGCATCGTGCGGGCGCGTCGCATCGACCAGCGCGCCGTGGCCGACGAGCCGACCATCGGCACCGTGTGGCTCGACAGGTTCGTGTACGTGGCCAACAGCCAGTGGGACAAGCACGACGAGCATGGCGCCCGGATTCCGGGCGTGCATCTGTCCCCGACGCTGTTGCTGGCGGTGCCGCTGTCGGGCCCGTCGACGGCGCCGCGGCGGACGCGGTAGGCGTGGGCGCGCGACGCCGGGGCCGTGCCGGTCAGTAGCGGGCGTAGCGCAGGTTCACCTGGTGCGCCGTGCGCTGCAGGAACCGCACCAGCACGCTGTCGATGCCGGGCGGCACGCCATTGAACGCGCCGTCGGCACCCGGGGTGGCCGGCAGGGCGCGCGCGTCGTGGCGCGTGAACCGCTCGTACATCGTGATCGCCGCGACGTACGTGCCGAGCGCCGAGGGGTGGAAGTCGTCGGCGCCGTAGAGCGGGAGTCCGGGGAGCGAGTCGAGGGCGGTGCGCCACACCTCGCCGGCGGGCAGGAAGGCGCCGCCGACCGCGTCGGCGGCCGCGAGGTAGGACAGTCGGCACGCCTCGAAGAAGGCCGCGCGTGACGCATCGGGCCACACCATGAACAGCGCCGGCTTGGCCCCCTGCGCCGTGATCAGGGGCGCGAACATCCGCGTCCAGAGGACCAACGAGTCGCGGTTGACGGCCAGCGTCGACGGCCCCTGCTGGAGCACGACGAACTCCCACCGGTCCTGCACGAGGGCGAACTGCGCCTCGCCGCGCGCCAGGTGGTCGATCAGCGCGTAGTCGGGGAACGCGACCGTGCGCACGCGAATCGTGTCGCTCACGCTCGCCGCCACCGCCGCGAGCGTGCCGGGCAGGTCGTTGAAGTACGTCAGCGAGTTCCCGATGAACAGCACATGGTGCCCGCCGGCTGGAAGGGCGCCGACCTCGCGTCGTCCGCCGCTCCCCGAATCGTCCGGTCCGGTGGGGATGCCCAGCGACCCGCAGGCGGGGGCAAGGAAGAGCAAGGCCAGGCGGGCACGACGCGTGATGTCCATGGACGCACGCTACGGGCGCGCGCGTCGGCTGGGGCGCACGTCGGGACGACCCGCGTCTGGGGCGTGACGGGAGGCGCCCGCTGTCGCCGAGTGGAGCCCTACGCCAGGTGGTTCAGCGGTCCGTGCCCACTGCCCAGTCCCGGCGCGCTCACGATCGCCCGATGCACGTAGTCGAGCGCACCCTCCACGGCGAACCGTAGCGGTTCACCACGTGCCAGTCCGGCGGTGATGGCGGCCGAGAGCGTGCACCCGGTTCCGTGGGTCGACGTGGTGGCAATCCGCGGCTGCGACCATCGCGATTCCTCCGCGCCGTCGTACAGCACGTCAACCACCGTCGGGCCCGCCGTCTCGCCCAGATGCCCGCCCTTCACGAGGGCCGCCCGCGCCCCGAAGTCGTGCACGAGCCGTCGGGCCGCGGCCCCCATCGCGTCCGGCGTGCGCACGGGCTCGCCCAGGAGGAGCTCGGCCTCGTCGAGGTTCGGCGTCACCAACGTCGCGAGCGGAAAGAGCAACCGCACGATCGCCGTCACCGCGCCGCGGGCCAGGAGCGGGTCGCCACTCGTCGCCACCATCACGGGGTCGAGCACGTAGGGGGCGAGCGCGTGGGCGCGAATCCCCTCGGCCACGGCCGCGATCACCGCCTCGTCGGCCAGCATGCCGCTCTTGAGCGCGGCGGGGCGCAAGTCGCTCGCCACCGCGTCGAGTTGCGCGCGCACGAGCACCGGGTCCACCGCGCTCCATCCGCTCACGCCCCGCGTGTTCTGCGCGGTGATGGCCGTGATCACGGTGGTGCCGAAGACGCCGAACCGCTGGAACGTCTTGAGGTCGGCCTGGATGCCCGCACCGCCCCCGGAGTCGGAGCCGGCGATCGTGAGCGCGATCTTCACGGGTCGCCTCGCGTCGGCACGGCCGCGGTCAGCGGGCGCCCGCGGGACTCGGGGGGAGCGACTTGACCTTGGCCTTGAAGCGCTGGAAGCCGGGCGTGTCCGTGGTCAGTCCGACCAGCGACGCGGCCGGGAGTTGCGCGATGATCGACTTGGCCTGCTGGATCCGGTCCTCCTCGAGCGGGTGCGTGAGGAACATCGCTTCCAGCCCCTCGGGCTTGGCCTTCCGCTCCGCCATGAGGATCTCGAACGTCGAGATCATGCCGCGCGGGTCGATGCCCGCGCGGATCGCATACGCGATCCCGACCCGGTCCGCTTCGGACTCGTCGCTGCGCGAAAAACCCGCCATGAGCGCGCCCGCGCCGAGGTCCACGATCGAGCCGACCCCCGGCGTCTGGCAGACGCGCGTGAGAATGCATCCGAGTGTGGCACCGATCCCCACCCCCTGGGCCTTCTGCTGCTGCTTCATCGTGTGCCGCTCGGTCACGTGCCCGATCTCGTGCCCGAGCACCGTGGCCAGCTCGTCGAGCTTCATGAACCGTTCGATCAGCCCGCGGTTGACGTACACGTACCCCCCGGGCACGGCAAACGCGTTCACTTCCTTGCTGTCCACCACGTAGAAGTGCCACTGCAGGTTGCGCGTGTCCGCCACCTTGGCCAGCGAGTCACCGAGCCGGTTGATGTACGCGGTCACCTCGGGGTCCTGCACGAGGGGCAGCTTGGCGTTGATCTGGGCGGCGTAGTTGGTCCCGAGCTGCACCTCTTCCTGCGTGGTGGCCAGGCAGCCCGAGAGGCCGAGGGCGGCGGGAAGGAGCCAGGGAAGGAGGCGGCGCATCGGAATCGTCCGGGAAGAAAGGGAGGCCGCCCTTCGCGGGCGGCAGTTCTGTAGAATACTGGCGTGCGAATCCTGACCCAAGCCCGAGATCTGCGCCGCCGGCGCGCGCGTGAGGAACACGGGCTGTTCGTGACCGAGGGGGTGCGCGCGGTCGAGGAGCTGGTGGCCTCGCCCCTGGTCGTGCGCGGCGTGCTCGTGTCGCCCAAGCTGGCCCTGACGCCCCGCGGAACGTCGCTGCGGCAGCAGATCGAGGCGCGAGGCATTCCCGTGACCGACGTGAGCGACCGCGACTTCGCCTCGGCCGCCGACACCGATGCCCCGCAAGGGGTGCTGGCGGTGGCCGAGATCCCGGTGCGCACCCTTCCGACCCCGGTCACGGGTCGCGTGTTCCGCGCCGTGGTGCTCGACGGCGTCCAGGATCCCGGCAACGTCGGGACCATCGTGCGTACGGCCGCCGCGCTCGGCGCCGACGCGACGATCGCCCTCCCGGGCACGGTGGATCTCTGGAACGTGAAGGTGGTCCGCGGCGCCATGGGGGCCCTCTTCCGGCACGACGCCCTGCACGCGACGCTCGAGTCGCTGGTGGCCTGGGCCCGAACGCACGAGATCGCGCTCTGGGGCGCCGGCGTCGGGGGCATCCCGGTCAGCGGGGCATTGCCGGCACCCGCGCGGTGCGCGCTCGTCATGGGGAACGAGGGGGCGGGGCTCACCGCCCCCGTGGCGGCGGCGTGCGCGCGCACGATCGCCATCCCGATCGCCGAGTCCATCGAGTCGTTGAATGTCGCCGTGGCGACGGGCATCCTGCTGCACGCGCTTCGCCCCGTCGGCATGGCACCGGCCACCGCCTCCGCGAGTCACGCATGATCTCACCGGTCGTCGCCCTGTTCTGGAGTTGCATCGCGCTGCTCGGCGCCTGCGTCGGATCGTTCCTCAACGTCTGCATCCTCCGGTGGCCGGCGGGCGAGTCGGTGGTCAGTCCCCGATCGCGCTGCCCGCGCTGCGCTCGCATGATCCGCTGGTACGAGAACGTCCCCGTGCTGAGTTGGCTGGCCCTGCGGGCCCGGTGCGCCGGGTGCGGCCTGCCCATCTCGGCGCGGTATCCGATCATCGAACTGCTGGTCGCCGTTGGATGGGTGACGGCGGCGGCGCACTACGGCCCCGGGCTCACCGCGCTTCGCGTCGCGGTGTTCTTCACGATCCTCCTCGGCATCGCCATCACCGACCTCGAGCACTACCTGATTCCCGATGGCTTCACGGTCTCGGGGCTCGTGTGGGTGCTGCTCACGTCGTTCGCCGGGCTGTTCGTGAACGAGTCGTCGCCCTTCGTCACGCCGCTCGAGGCCATCGTTGGCGCCTGCGCGGGTGCCGGCGCCATCGCCATCATCGGCTGGCTCGGCGAGGTCGCGCTCAAGCGCGAGGCGATGGGGTTCGGTGACGTCACCCTGATGGCGTTTGCCGGCGCGGCCCTCGGCCCGCTCCGCTCCCTGCTCACGATCTTCGCGGGGGCGGCCATCGGCGCGGTCGTGTTCGTCGTCATCGTGCTGCCGATCGTGAAGTGGCGGGCGTCACGCACGCCGACCGGTGCGGCGCCCGCCCCGGACCCGGTGCCGGAGGGCGCCGAGCCCACGACCGACGCCAACGGACTGCCGCTCGTGCCGTTCGGCGTCTTCCTCGCGCCTGCGGCACTCGTCGTGCTGCTCTGGGGTGACACGATGGTGGCCTGGTACCTCCGCGTGGTGATGCCATGATCCGGCGCGTGCGGTCACGGTGGCCGCGACTGACCGTCGGCATCGCCCTCACCGTGTCCGTGGGCAGTTGCGGCGAGCGGGGGCAGGTCGCGCAGGGCTCCGCCTATGAGGGCAAGGTGGCCGCGCTCATTCCGCGCATCGAGAAGGTCACCGGCATGCGCTTCCGGTCGCCCCCGAAGATCGCGAAGCGTTCGGCCGACGAAGTGCGCACCTTCCTCGAGCAGCAGTTCGCCGAGAGTCGCGCCGCCACCGAGCTCGAGGGGCAGGAGCAGGCCTACAAGCTGCTTGGCCTCATCCCGTACGAGATCAACGTCAAGCGGCTGATGCTCGAGTTGCTGGCCGAGCAGGTGGCCGGGTACTACGACCCGAAGGCCAAGACGCTCTACGTGGTGGATGGCGCCTCGCCGGAGGCGGTGGGGATCACCCTGTCGCATGAGCTGGTGCACGCGCTGCAGGACCAGTACCTCAACCTCGACTCGATCCAGAACGCCGGCAGCGACAACGACCGGGCCAGTGCCACGCAGGCCGTGATCGAAGGGCACGCCATGTACGAGCAGATGGTGCTGTCGATCGGCGAGGGGAGCATCGCCGACCGGCTCCCCGGCGGGTGGGACATGGTGCGGCAGCAGATTCGCGAGGCGCGCAACAGCATGCCCAAGCTCTCGGCGGCGCCGATGCTCGTGCAGGAGACGCTGCTCTTTCCCTATCTCGCCGGGGCCGAGTACGTGCGGGCGTGGGAAGCGGCGCGCGGGAAGGGGAATCCGTTCTCGCGGATTCCGCAGAGCACGGCGCAGGTGTTGCACTCGGCGAAGTTCGTGGCCGGCACCGATTCGGCGCCCCTGCGCATCGCGCTGCCGGCGCCCACGGGCGGCACGGTGGCGTACCGCAACAACCTCGGCGAGTTCGAGGTGCGCCTCTGGCTGTACGAGCACCTCCGCGACCAGGCCGCCGCGGGGCGTGGCGCCATGGGGTGGGGCGGCGATGCGTACCAGGTGGTGAAGACGCCGAAGGGGAACGCCATCGTCTGGTTGACGCTCTGGGAGTCGCCCGTGGACGCGGGGGAGTTCTTCGACCTCGCCAACCGCACGATCATCAAGCGGTTCGATCCCAAGGACTACATCCGGGTCGGGCCCGACGGCCGGCGCTACACCGCCGACGGGCGCGAGATGCTCCTCAGGCCGGTCACGGTCGGGGGGCGCCCGGGCGTGCTGTGGATCGACAATCCGGTGGGTGGCCGGGTGGACACCGATGCGACCAAGGCCACGCTCACCCGACCACGGTAGGCACGGCGTTGGCGCCGCGTCGGTGCGCGGTCAGTGGCGTTTCGCGAATTCCACGAGCGCCCACGTGACGAGGCCGATCACGCCGCCGAGCAGGTAGCCGAGCAACACGATCAGGTTCAGTTCGCGCTGCGCGACGCCGCGCACGATCTGCTCGACGCGCTCCGCCTCGAACGCGTTGATGCGTCGTTCCACGATCGCCGGCGCATCCACGTGTGTGGCCACCGTCTCGGCCTGCGACAGGATCCACGCCCACAGCGGCGGGGCGAGCGCGGTGGCGAGCCGAGCCGGGGCATCCTCGGGCAGCCAGCGGCCCACGCGCCCGATGGGACGATCGAGCAGCCCGGCGAGCCCCGACTCCAGCGCCTGCGTGGCCACCTCCTGCGCGCGCGGTCCGCGCGCCAGTTCCACCGCCACCTCGGCAATCGCGCCGTCGTCCATCGGCGCGAGGAGTTCGCCCCACGTGCGGTGCAGCAGCCCCTCGAGCGCCGCCTCGACCTTCTCGATCAGGAAGGCGCGCGACGACTCGCTCTTGAGCGCCCGCAGCAGGCCGTCGGCCAGCCGCTCGCCCACCGCGCGGGCCAGCCGCCCCTCGCTCCCGCCCACCAGCGATCCCGCCCGCTGCGTGACCCAGGTGCGTACGCCGTCGGCCAGGTCGCTCGACTCGAACAGCGCGTCGACCCACCGACGCGCCTGTGCCAGGAGCGCCGCGCGCCGCTCGGGCGTGAGCACCATGTGCACCGGATGCGCGGCGATCTCCGTGCGGGCGCGCGCCACGAGCGCCGTGGCGCGCGACTCGAACGCCGGCGTCGCGGCGTAGTCGGCGAACCGTTCGGCGCCGCGCGAGGCCACGTCGCCCAGCGTGCGCTCGAGCTCGGCGAGGATGGACGGCGGGAGCAGGTCGCGCGGGCTGCCCAGCTCGGTCTCGAGCGCGCCGGCAATGGCGCGCGCCAGCACCCCATCGAAGGCCGCGCGCAGTTCCGGCCGGTCGAGCTCGGCCGCGATGTCGGCCGGCGTGAGGAGTCGTTCCCCCAGCGTCTTGCCGACGGCCCGGGCGAGCCGCGCCTTGTTCTTGGGGATCGCCCCCTGGAATCCCCACACCGGCTTGCGTGGCCGGAACAGCAACCGCACCGACACG